>CAZXQI010000032.1:0-33875 GCA_964643005.1 uncultured Saprospiraceae bacterium
GAGGGACTGGCAGTCCTGACCTCTGTATGTTTTAGTTTCATCAAATTTATTGCTTCTGTACTTGTCATGTTGAGCGCTAAAAATCACTCAGTTTTCAAAAATGTATAGTAGTGTGAGCCTTTTGATTTAATCGCATCGTCTTTTTGAGCCGGGTTAATTGCATCGTCGGGTATATTGGCGTAGTCGAAACCTTTTTCGCCGCCGTTCATATAATTCGTAAAATTTTTGCTGATAAAGCGATAGAAAAGCGTTCCCAACCCAAATTGCTTGAAGTCCAAGCCATCCACCGAGCCACGCACATCGTTGGCTATTTTCCAGAGTTTGTTTTGCAATTCCTGTCTTTGAGCTATGCTTGTCATGTTGTATATTTTATTAAATACAGAGGTTGAAGGTTTAAAATTTGGCCATTTCAAAAAGCGCTTTCAGTCCTGGCTGTCGCCTGTTTTGCCAATAGCCTTTGGTCGGGTTGCACCTTTCCCTCAGCTTTCAGCCGGCAAGGTCTGTTTTACTTCTTTTCTTCCAACATTTCTTTAGTTCTATTCTGAGTTTTCCGAAATATGACTGTAAAATAGTTTGTTTTATTGATTCCGGGAAAGAGCCGGCTCTGCCTGGCGTATCGCATATCCAGGCTGTGAATGGCGAACCCATTTACATGCGCGATTTCCTACAGGCGCAGGGCAAAAGAGGGTAGGAGCCGCTACCCCTCAAAATGGAAGGAAAGCGTAAAAGTCCTGGACAGAACTTTGTCAATGACGCTGGACTCTTCCAAATTTTTATCAAAAATCAGGATGTTGTTGAGGCCGTGTGAGAATTTAATTTCGGGAGAGAAGATGAAGTAGGGGAGGAAGAACTGGATGCCCGTTCCTATTTCAAAAGCAAAATCGTTGGGCGCGATTTTCACCAGGGTTTCGGACTGCCTGGATCTGGAATCGCTCGCCACGTCAAAGGAGTACTTGACTCCCGCCACCACGAAAAGGCGCATGTCGTTGAAGGGCGCCGATTTATACCTCGTTTGAAAAGGCATTTCCACAAATACGGATTGAACCTTTCTGGCAAATGGCCGACGGTCGATATTCGTGGCCGTGTAATTGATATTCCGCTCGCCAAACGAGATGGTCGGAAGGAAGCGGATGTCGAAATAGTCTCCAATTTTCAGGTTGGTCACGACGCCTAAGTTAATGCCGGGGCCGGTCACGGATTCCACGGTGCGAATGCTGTCGTTCAGGATAAAATCTTTGGACTGAAATACTTTGAAATTGGAGGAATTGTAGCCTAAGGTAATTCCGAAGTAGTAGGGCTTTTGATTGAAGTCGAGGAAATTGTAGTTGCCGCGGGCAGTTTGGGCGGCGCCCTGAGCCAGCCAAAGGGCGAGTATGACCAGCGTGGCAATGTTCCTGATTATCTGAGATGAATGGGATGTGAGATTCATTGAGAAGCTGTCAATTTTATTTTTCTGCAAGGTATAAAGTGCATATACCCAAGGTTAAAGGCTTAAAAGAAGCTGATTTAAAACCAATTTTTTCAAGCGTATTTACAAAATCCCTGCCGTCGGGAAAGGCCTGAACCGATTCGTACAGGTAGCGATATGCTTTGGGGTCCTTTGAGGTTATCTTTCCAATTGCAGGGAGTAAATTTTTAAAATAAAAATTATATAACTGCCTGAATGGAAATAGGGCAGGCTTTGAAAATTCTAAAATTGCAATTCTGCCTCCGACCCGCATCACCCGATGCATCTGTTGGAGACCCTGAGATAAGTTTTCAAAATTGCGAACCCCGAAAGCAACGGTAACCGCGTCAAAGGTATTGTCTGGAAAAGGGATATTTTCACTGTCGCCCTCCAGCAGTTCGATTTTATCTGTCAAACCTTTCTTCTCTAATTTCTGCCTGCCGATTTCCAACATTTCTTTAGAAATGTCTATGCCGACGATCTGAGTAGGGGAGAGCTGGCTTTCCGCTTCGAGCGCCAGGTCTGCCGTTCCTGTTGCAACGTCCAAAATTCTTTTCGGTTGCAAATCCCTCAGCGATCGGATGGCTTTTTTGCGCCAGGAAATGTCTATGCCTAAGGAGAGAAAGTGATTGAGAAAATCGTACCAGGGCGCAATGTTGTCAAACATGTTGGAGACCTGTTTCTTTTTGCTGTCGGTCTGGTTGTACGGCTTAACTTCTGGCATCGTCAGTTGTATTGGAATAAGGCTAAAAAAAGAGCGGCAAAGGTAGCAAATGGGCTGGGATTAGTTTTAGGCGGGTTTTGGTTTTATCTATTTAACATAATATAAATTATCTTGTAAAAAGGAAAATTCGGCCAAACCTAAGATCACAGAAATTGCCACAGCAAAGCCGCTTAGAGAATTTGCAGGCTAAGCCGGAGCCTCGGACTCCAAAGAATTTTCTTCAGAAAAAATTTACCCGCTCAGACAACTTGGAGTTTTTGCCGCGCTCCTGAATCTCAGCTCGCTACATTCGTCAGGCTCATCCGCGCGCTTAGCTTTAGAAAAATTTTGTCTGCGAAACTGCGGGTCTGATTCGGCAAAAGAAAATTGCGGTTCGTTTAAGCCTGCTCTAAGTTAGTGTAAAGCGAAGAAAAAATTACGGCCTCTGTACAGCTTCCAATTGAAACTGTAATTTGTGGTCTTAAAATTCACGACGGCCAGCTCTGAATTTTTTTTTGAAAAATTTTAGACAAACACCGTCCTTTTTTAAAAAAAAAAAGAAGAAACATAATGTTTCAAGAAAGAAACAAATTTTAAAAAACAATTTTTAACGGACGCCTCCCCTACCCTGTCGTCTCGTCAATTTTTTACAGAAAAAAGTGACAATTTAAAATTGTAAATTACTGAGAATGAGCAAATTAAATCGAAAAAAATTCTTTAAGGGGCTTGCCGTGGGCGTTATTTCACTGCCCTTTGTCATTCGAGCCCTGAGTGAAAAGCCCAAAGCGCAAACGCCCACCGCTCCGGGTATTATTTCAAATAAAAAATATCGCTGGCGCATGACGACGACCTGGCCGCCCAATTATCCGATTCTTGGGGAGGCCTGCCTCCTGCTCGCCGAATGGATCAAAACCATGAGCGCCGGCCGGATGGAGATCAAGGTCTATGCAGGCGGCGAGCTGGCGCCGGCGCTCGAAACTTTTGACGCCGTCCACAACGGCGCTGCGGAAATGGGCTGTGGCGCCGCATATTACTGGGTGGGCAAATCGAATTCCGCTTCCTTTTTTACGGCGGTTCCTTTCGGCATGAACGCCCAGCAGGTAAACGCCTGGATGTTGGGCGGCGACGGGCTTCGACTTTGGGAGGAGTTTTACGCCAACTTTGGCCTCATTCCATTTCCGGGCGGCAATACCGGTGTCCAGATGGGCGGATGGTTCAATCGGGAAATCAATTCCCTGGCCGACTTGAAGGGCCTGAAAATGCGCATTCCCGGCCTGGGAGGCAGGGTCTTCATGAAAGCCGGTGGAACGCCAGTCCTGCTCTCGGGCGGCGACATCTACACGGGCCTGGAGCGGGGAGTCATTGACGCGACGGAATGGCTGGGGCCTTATCACGATTACCTCATGGGCTTCCACGAAATTGCGAAGTATTACTATTCCCCGGGATGGCACGAGACCGGTTCCGAGTTAGAGATCATGGCCAACAAAGAAAAGTTTGAGGAGCTTCCCTCCGACTTGCAGGAGATCATACGCACGGCCACCCTGCGCATGAACCATTGGGTGCTTTCTCAATTTGAAACCCAAAACGCCCTTTATCTGGAACAACTGGTTCAGGAAGAAAAGGTAGATTTGCGGCAATTCCCTACGAGCGTTATGGCGGGTTTGAAACGATACACGGCGGAGGTGATTCAGGAGCTGGTAGAATCGGATCCTTTCACTAAAAAGGTTTATGAAAACTACGCTAAATTCAGTAAGCGGGCGGCGCTTTGGGCGAGGTCTTCCGAAAAGGTTTTCTATGACGAAATTCTAAGTTGAGCATGTACAATTGTTTTATTTCCATAGTGACGGTGATTGAGAGTCTGGACGATGTCGAGCGCTTGCCAAACCTGCTGACCAAACTACAACCCGTATTGGAAGGCGCCTTTTCGGACTATGAAATCATCTTGGTCAACAACACCATGCGCAGGGATTTTGCGAAGGAAATCAGCCCCCTGGCGCCCTCTCTTCGCTCCAATACTTTCATGCTCCATCTCTCCTCCATTGTCAATAAAAATCACGCCATCGTCGCCGGCCTCGACCGCTCCAATGGAGATTATACCGTCATCTTTGAATTTGACTTTTTGGACAAGCCGGAATTAGTCGAACAGCTTTATCTCGAAAGCGTCAAAGGCTCCGATCTGGTCTATCTGCGCGCAAAGACCCGGCAATCCAATATCCGGCTGCTGTACAAGATTTTCTATTGGATTTTGATAAGATATTCCGCCCTAAAAATTGACGACCGCGCCCACGACACCCGCATTATTTCCCGCCGCGCGCTGAACTCGCTGCTCCGCCTGCGCGAGAACCTGCGCTACATGAAGGCGATTTATTCCATTGTCGGCTATCGCACTACTTATATCGAAGTGCCGGAGCCGCTACGCCCGGATCCCTCCAATTTCACGGAGAAGTTTCGCACCTCCTTAGTAGCCATCACCTCCTTCACCACCTTCCTACGCTCGCTACTACTGTGGATTTTCCTGGTTTCCATCATATTCATGGTATTAGTTATCGTCAATGCCATAAAAGTCAAACTGACCAACATAGATATTTTCGGCGCCTACCACGACGCCATCCCCGGCTGGACCTTTCTGGTCGTCCTCAATTCCATTTTCTTTGCCATCACCTGCATGATTCTCTACATCATGTCCATCTACCTCTCAAATATTTACCAGGAAATCAAGCACCGCCCCATGTATATCATAGAGAGCGTTAAGCGGTTTTGAGCGACTGCTTTAGCTGCTCTACTTCGGGGAAAGACCCAAAAACCAAAAATCGTCAATCAAAGAAGAAAATGCTCCTTTCTATTCCCAAAAGCCAAAAGGAACCCAAAATCAAAAATTGGGTAACGCCCGTTTTCTATCTTCCGTCCCTTCCGGCGCTCTTTTGGCGTCCCTTCTATCGTCAATCTAAAAAGTAAAAGCCTTCTTTCCATTCCCAAAGCCAATAGGAACCCAAATCAAAAAATGCCAAAGCCCCGCACACTCTCATGCCGGGGCTTTGACACAGTTGATGATTAACCTACTGAGGAGTAACAGAATAAGTCAGGCCTACAATGTCAACCTCAATCTTGTACAGACCCTCTGCGCCAGGAGAAGGCATAGCCGGAGGGTCGGCAGCAGTCTCGTCCGGTCTGAACACCAGATTCCCGCCTTCGGGAGCTCCGTTGTCGTCCGTTCCCCACTGGGGCGCCCACTGGCCGCGCTCTTCAATTATCTTCCAAAAGGCGCCAGGCGCCAGTGTGGTGGTGAGGGTATATTTTCCTTCGGCTACTTTGACCATTGGGATGGCCTTGGTGTTGTCCCAGCCGACCACGGTAGCGTCGCCGAGAAGGTAAATGTCTCCGTATTCAAAAACCTCATAAGTCAGGTTTACGGTGTCGGCGATGATTTTGAACTGGCCGGCAAAATCAGGCGCCGGGATAGATGCCGGGTCTGGAGTAGCCTCGTCCGGACGATAAACGAGCGTGCCGCCCGACCAGACGCCGTTGTCGTCCGTTCCCCATTGAGGCGCCCACTGGCCGAGAGTCGAGATAAATTTGATGTACTGATCCGCCCCGGGAGTAAGCTCGGCGACGATTTCAAATTTCCCATCTACGAAAGTCATTTCGAGAGCCGCCATATTGTCCCAGCCGGCTGCGGTAGCAGAGCCTAAGAGGTAGATAGGTTTCGCATCCACCACATCTGTATAAGGCGTCACCGTCAGACTGAGTACCTCGGTGGTATCCACGTATGCGCCGTCAATGTCACAGTCGATTCTGATGTCAATCCCTGTCGCCTGATCAGGATCTAAGCCCGTTCCGAGCAATACATTGTTGAAGCGCTTGACCGTAGTCAGATAGCTCAGCTCGGTAGTAGTGGTCAGGATAAGCGGTTCGGCGAAGTTATTACCTGAGACGTCCATTTGCAGTTTGTAGCTGGTGTTGGACAGGTTTTTAAGATTAAAATCTGCCGCCGTCCAAGAGAACTCAAAAGGGTTAGCTTCGTCGGCCTGGCTTAAAAACAGGTTGTCTCCGCCGGTAGGGTTTGTAAATACAGGCGGGCTATTTAAGATAAGCACCGGCTCTGTATCATTCTTTTTACAGGCAAAAAAGCCGACAAAAAGCATTGCGATAATGAAATATAATTTATGATTTTTCATGTTTATCATTTTAAATCTGAGAAAGGAGGCTTTGTAAATTGGCAGATCCAAAGCCTCCATTCCGTCATTTCAAAAAAAACAAATTCCGCTTTAGTAGCCTGGATTTTGTTGCAGGCTGGGATTAGCGCCGAGATCGGCGGATGGAATTGGGAAGACGTTGTATTTAGAATTAACGGGGATCCCATCTTTCTCGCCTCCTTTCCAGGGCCACACATAATCGGTGCTTGAGCTAAACCTTCCAAAGCGAACGAGGTCGGTGCGGCGATGACATTCCCACATCAACTCCCGCGCGCGCTCGTCCAGGATGAAGTCGAGCGTCAGTTCGGCTCCTGTGATGTCCCCGCTGTTGCCGCTATACGCCCGCTCGCGAAGAGCGTTCACATAGTTGAGCGCAGAACCAATATCGCCTCCGGAACCGCCCCGCAATACGGCCTCAGCATACATCAAATAGACGTCGGCTAAGCGGAACATGGGGAAATCCGTATCCACGAAAGTCGGATCGGAACCAGGGGCGCCTGTAGAGGTGATATTTTTGAATTTGGTCACAGCATAGCCATCTGTGAAAAGGCCTATGTCGTTTATTTCAAGCGACTGACCCTCCGTATAAAACAAGGCTCGCCTGTCGAAGCTCGGGATATCTATGGAATAGGTGTAATCGGGTTTATCCAAATACAATTTTATCCGATAAGAACCTGCGGAATTGATCTTGATGTTGGCGCCGTCTTTAGTCAGAATGGCGTCGCCGCCGTTGTCGCCGTAGTTCAATGCCCAGTCATGGTTGGCGCGGAATTTCATTTCTCCCGGTACAAGGCTTACGGTAAGTACCCAGGCTCTTTCTCCGGCATTGTAAGTCATGTTTTGGTCGCTGTCCCAGCCTCCCGGTGTGGCGTCGCCAATGATTCCCCACTCCGTTTTTTCCAAAGAATAAGTCAGAGAATTGAGATTTACCGTAATGTGGTAAAAACCATCTTCCTGAATGACGATGTTGGACCCTTCCAATTCCAGCGTGAAATCGCCATTGTTGTCGCCCCAGTTGACATCCCAGCCGCCGCCCTGGGTGATTTTAAATTCTGTGCCTGCGGCAAACCAGCCATAGCCTTCGAACTCATTATTGCTTCCCACAGAGCCTACTGCATAGACCGTAGAAGCATTATCCGGCGACCAGTCCTGGTAGCTGCCCGGCAATTCAAGTTGCGGGTAAGTTCCGCCGGGGTTGGGCGCAACGACCACGCTGCCCCCGCCTACCGCCGGAAACTTATTGACGATGGCGCTGGTGGTGCGGGTTCCTCCCCAGCCGGAGCCGGAGCCTATGCCAAAATCAGCGGTATTCATGCTGCCGCCAACTGCGGCGTGGATGATAAAAGTCGTGGAACCCCAGGTGCGAATAAAACGACCGTCTGAAGCCACAGGAAAAATGATCTCATTGGACTTGTTATTGTCGGCTAAGAAGAGGTGTGCAAATTCAGGCTCTAAAGTAAATCCTGAACCAATCACCTTATTGCAATAGCTGATGCAATCTGAATAAGCTCCTTTGCCAACGTACACTTCTGCATTGAGATACAGTTTGGCTAAGAGCGTCCAGGCTGCCGCCTGACTGGCTCTGCCGTATTCGTTTTGGCCGGCAGGAGTCAGGTCGTTTTCAATGGCCTTCAGTTCCGATTCAATATAAAGGTATAAGTCTGGAGCAGAAATCTGCTTCGGAAAGAAAGAGCCGACGGCGTCTTCTTCTGTCACAAAGGGCACATTGCGGAATAAATCCAGCGCATGCCAGTAGCTGAGCGCCCGAAGGAAGCGGGCTTCTGCGCGGTAAGTTTGAACCTCAGTGCGGAGATTGTCCTGGCCGCGGCTGCTCAACTTCTCATCCGTTGATTCCCTAAGGAATTCATTACAAAGAGAAATTTGGTAAAAAATGCGGCTGTAAAAGGCGCTGATAAATACGTCGCTGGCGCCCCAGTCCTGCTCGTGGAAATCTTTGATGGTCTGGTCGTTCCAGGCGATGACGGCCTCGTCGGTAGGCAGCTCTTGGTGGTACCAGTAGCCTCTGATGTATTGGCCAAAGCCGTTGTCAATGCCGCTAATGTCACCTGAATCCTCGCCCTGTTGTCCGGAAATGGCCAGACCGGCGTACAGTTTTCCCAGCACCTTTTTATAAGAACCCGGGTCTTCATAGACAATTTCCGAGGTAAATTCATCCTGGTCGAGCGGGATGGTATTTAGATCCTTGAAGCACGATGAGAGGATGGTCGCAAACCCCATCAGTAGCGTCAGGTATAAAAATGATTTGATTTTCATATTCAAATGCTTTGTTTGATGATTAGAAACGAACGTTTACCCCGAGGAGGTAAGTCCTCGAACGCGGATAGAGATTGTTGTCAATACCTCCCGCTATCTCGGGATCAACCCCCACATAATCCGTAAACAACAATGGATTTTGGATAGTAGCGTAGAGTTTCAATGAACTGATTTTGCTGCTGACCAACTCCCCGAAGTTGTAACCTAAAGTCAGGTGATCTAAGCGTAAAAAGGAAGCCGGCTGAACGTAGTAGTCGCTCAAATACTGAGCGTTATTGAATTTCAGGTAATTGACTACCTGGTTCGGATTGCCCAGCCATCCACCGCCGTTGGGGATGTAGAGGTTGTTGTAGAAGCCTCCGTCCGACTCGACGTTGTTGTAAACGTAGTTGCCGATATTGGCTCTGCCCGCAAAGGAAAACTCAAAGTTGCGATAGCTCAGGTTGGAAGTGAAGCCTAAGTAGTAATCCGGCGCCGGTTTTTCCAACCAGTAGCGGTCGTCGTCGTCAATCTTGCCGTCGTCATTCCTGTCCACATACAGGCCTTCGATGGGCGCGCCTTTTTGATCGTACACCTGCTCATAGACGAAGAATGAATTGGCCGGATGACCCACGCTGTGAATCTGAACGGTATTTCCTACCCCGCCGGAAATACCTCCGGTAAATACGCCTTTGTAGTTCGGATCGTCGGTAGCTGTCAGCTTCGTGATTTTATTGCGATTGGCGGTGAGGTTGAATCCCAGATCCCAGTCGAAATCTTTGGTTCTGAAAGGAACGGCATTGATGGACAATTCAACCCCCTTGTTTTCAAGATCGCCCACGTTAGTAGTGATGTAGTTGGTCAGGTTGGTGCCCGCCGGAACCGGAATGAAGTTAATCAGGTCCTTTGTTTTTCTAAAATAATAGTCCAAAGAACCATAGATCCGATCGTTGAGAAATCCATAATCCAATCCCACATTGTAAGTCGTCGTCTCTTCCCATTTAATATTGGCGTCGTATCCTTCCGGGCGAAGCGTTTCAATGTATTGATCGCCAAACTGGTATCTGGATTGGTCGGTACTGGCGAGGTATCTCGGCAGGTAGAGGTAGTAGCCGCCGACGTCCTGCTGACCCGTTTTACCCCAACCTAAGCGGAGCTTCAGGTTGGATATGGAGCCTTCGCTATTTCCATCAATTACCTTAAATGCCAGCGCGCCCGCCGGGAACAGTCCCCAACGAGAGTCGGGCGAGAATCTGGATGTGCCGTCCCGTCTCAGGGTAAAGGTCATCAGCACCCTGTCGTATAAGGTATAATTCAGGCGGCCAAACAGAGAAACCAAATAGAGTTCTCCTTCATTATCTCCCTCGGAGGTATTGGAGCCGCTGATATTGGAATTGAAGAAGCTGTTGTAATAGTAAAACCGCTGCCAGGAATAACCTCCCATCACGTCCAACTTAGTCTTGCCTAAGTTTTTCACATAGTTGAGGTAAAATTCCAGCAGGGAGTTTTGTTTTTTCTGATCGTATTTATTGTCGGCGCCGCCGTCTCCGTTTCTGTATTCAAAAGCGGCGATAGCCGGCACTTTTATGGTTCCGTCCCCTTTAGACTGGTCAAAACCGAGGTTCAGATTGGCTCTCAGATCCGGCAAAAAGTGCAGCCTGTAATCAAAAGAAGCATTGGTCACGAAGCGGTTGACGGAGGATATATCGTCGCGCTGATTGAGGAGCGCCACCGGATTGTCGGCGGCAATTTCGTTGGCGTCGCCGTTGGCATCCACCCAGGTAAAGTAGTTGCCGTATTTATTATTTTCAACAGTTACCGGCTGCGTAGGGTCGAAGGCCACGGCCGAGCCTATGGCGCTGCGATTCGCAAAGAAGTTGTTAGACCTCATCCCTTTCAGACTGAAATTGACCTGTAGATAATTGTCAAAAAATTTGGGAGAAAGGTTGAGAGAGCCGGTAAAACGTTCAAAATTGTCCCTTTTCAGAAGGCCGTCCTTATTGGTATATCCCACCGACACCCGATAAGGCACAGGCCCTACTCCACCGAATAAATTGAGGTTGTGGTCGGTGCCCAGTGCATTTTGATAAATCTGGCTCTGCCAGTCCGTATCGGAGGAGCCGAGCAAATTTCTGGCAGGGTGACCGGCGGGGTATTTACTTTCCACCAGGGATCTAAACTCGCCGGCATTGAATACATCTATTAAGCCGGCAGGCGAGCTGACGGAGACGTTACCGTTGTATTCCACGGTTATTTTTTTGCCGAGGACGCCTTTTTTGGTAGTGATTAAAATGACTCCATTGGAGGCCCTTGAGCCATAGATGGCCGTTGCCGATGCGTCTTTCAGCACGGTAAAGGTTTCGATGTCGTTCGGGTTGATGAAGTTGAAAATGTTGCGCTCTCCGCTGATCCCGCCATTGTCAATCGGGATGCCATCCACGACGACTAAGGGATCGTTGGAAGCGCTCAGGGAAGAGCCGCCCCTGATGCGAATTTGGGCGCCGCCGCCTGGCGAGCCGTCTGTCGTGATTTGAACGCCGGCAATCTTACCAGCCAGCAGCTCCTGCGCCCCGGTGATGGAACCTTTGTTGAAATCCTTTGAATTGACCGCAGTAATGGAGCCGGTCGCGTCTTCTCTCTTCACCGTTCCGTAGCCGATGACCACCACTTCGCTCAGGACATTGCCCGCTTTCAGTTGGACGTCTATCAGGTTGGAAGCGCCGAGGCCAATGGTCTGGCCTTGGTAACCGGTGTAGGAGAAGCTCAGGCTTTCGGCCCCGGCAGGGACTGCCAGGCTATACGAGCCGTCAATATCGGTGATGGTACCCACGCTGGTACCTTCCACTAAGATATTTACTCCGATCAATGGATCTCCATTGTCCGCATCCGTGACGGTACCCGTGATTGTCCTCTGACTATAGAGCAGGCTACTGCCCAGCAGAAAACATATTACAGGTAAAATGAGTAATCTAAGTTTCATTTGAACCATAGTTAAAATTATTTATGAAAATAAAAGGACCGCCGTAGCCATCCCCGTGAACTCTTGATAAAGTCGGACTTTAAACGTAGCTCCGCCTATTTTTTTTAAAAAAATAAAAGGGCTAATGGAATGTCAGAAAACGTTCAAAAAGAAACGATGCTTTTTTCTAATCGCTGCCTGTGGAAGCGAGTTGGTTCCGGTAATCTTTATCGCCTTGCAAAAGCTTAAGGAGCAGTCAGTTGGCTTAGTTCGTCCGCTTGATTTTCCATTTTCCAGACCTCTTACTTGCGTGTCTGGCTATATATTCCCGATAAAGCTCTTCTCTTTCTAAACTGTTTAAGCGGAAAGGTTCCGCATAAAACCCCGACTGGTTTCTCTGGCGAAAAGCCTCGTATAAAGTCACTGCGCAAGCCACCGACACATTGAGACTTTCTGCCATTCCCATTTGAGGGATGATAAAATTGCCGTCCATTTGGGATCTACAGGCTTCCGACAAGCCGCTGTGTTCATTTCCAAAAAGCAGCGCTATCGGTTCGTCCAGCCTCAGCGAATACAGGTCTTTTGCGGTAGAATCGAGATGGGTTCCGAGGATTCTGCCGTACTTTTTTCTCACTTCCTCAAAGCAGGCGTCCACTTCCGTGTAATAGCGAACGTCCACCCATTTCCGCGCACCCATCGAGGTTCGCTTTCCTATGACAATATTTTTTGTTTGCAAATGGGCTTCTGTGTTGAGTACGTAAATTTCACCGATACCCACCGAATCACAGCTTCGAATCACCGCCCCAATATTGTGCTGATCCGTAACATTTTCAAGAATAACCGTCAAATCGGGTTGCCGTCTGTCTGCAACCATTCTAAATTTTTCTCTTCGCCTCTCCTTCATAGTAATCATTTGATTTCCAGTTCCCTGTCAGCACAGGGGAAGATATGCTTGGAATGAGGTTTTTAAAATAACTTCATCAATCAGAGGGCTGGAAATTGTAATCCTGAAACTTCAGGATATAGACAAACTTGTTTTCAATCTGGTCGTAATAATTCAGATTCTCGCTACTCCGCGAGGGATCCAACACCACTTTTTCAAAGCGGAATTTGCTCTGCATAAGGTCGTAATTTTCTGCATCTAATTTAGGAGGAAAGGCCTTCCCGTACTTTTTAAGCATGGTTCCAAAGTATAGCATCACGTCGTAACCCAGAAAAGCCTCGTCGGTGGGAACTGCGCCATAAGTATTGAAAAACGACTGCCGGAACTGCTTTACCCCCGGATCTCTGGGATTCACGTAATTGGAACTACTTACATGCACTTTTAGCTGCTCGTAGAATTCGTAATCTACCTGCTCGTAGTCCCTCCACATGGGCATGCCATAAACGACGATATCCTGTCCCTCCGATTTTTCTACCATCAACTGGCGGAGCAGGGAATAAACAAAAGATTCATTAGCCCAGGAAGGCACGACAAAGACATTCGTTTTCCCTGGATGGATATAAGGTTTGACTTTCAAATTGGCGATGGCGGCGGAGTTGTCGCCGACGAGCATCACCCGGAATTGGGAACCTTCCCGCTTTCCTTCTATGGTAGCGTTGGCATCGTGAAAATAGCCTAGTCTGGCTCTTTCATCGGCATTGTCTAATGCGACTAACACCACGTCGTCTGTTTGGTATCGCTTTCTAATATGCCGGGTAATCGCTTCGCAATGGCTCTTGAGCGAGGGATTCACCTGTATGTAAAATGGATTATTTTCGACCACTCCCATTTGTGCAGTAAAAGGAACGACCAAAGGAATCGCCTTGCTTTTGGAGAAAGCAGCAACCAGACTCACGGTTTCCCTTTTGTATGGGCCGATGATGAGGTCGGCGTTCAACATGTCCATTCCCTTTGTCAGGTTTCCGGCTTTTGTAGTGGAGCCTTCCGAATCCATTACAGAGATTTTGAGTCTGACGCCTTCGGCAATCAGCTTTTGGTAGGCCAGTTTAGCTCCGGCGTAAAACTGAAGCGCCAGGGTAGAATTCGGATTGATGCTGTTGAGGCGGGCATTTTGCGTCAGAAAGGGCAGAATAAGAGACACATTATAAACGCCTGTGGGGCTGGCCGGCGTCTCTCCTCCTCCTGTGCCGCCTCCGTTATTCCAGGGAGAATCATTGGTAATCGGCGGGTTTTTGCCCTCCGGAAGCGCCGCCCAGTTCACGGTGTCCACCGGACCATAGACCTCCCGGACTGTTCGCCACTCTCCCGTTTCAGGGTCAAACACTCTGGTACCCTGGATGTCGTCAATATCGTCATCCTTGTAAACCTTGTCTTTTGGAGTCTCTCTTGCCGGCTTAAACCATTCGCAGGAAGAGAGTGACAGACTCGTCGCCGCGACTAAGATCAGAAGCAAAGTGTTCCAGGAAAAAATAGAAAATCTCATTTTTATTGTTTTTAGTGTAGCCTTGTGAAATTAGGAACCTAAGCGCGCTACTCCAGTTATTTTACTCCCACTCAATGGTAGAAGGAGGTTTTGTGCTGATATCGTAAACGACCCGGTTGACGCCTTTTACCGTATTCACGATTTCATTGGAAACAGTCGCCAGAAAATCGTGAGGCAGACGGCTCCATTCTGCGGTCATTCCATCTGTCGAATTGACAGCTCGAAGTGCGATTGTCCGTTCGTAGGTTCGCTCGTCGCCCATCACGCCAACCGTGTAAATGGGCAGCAGAATCGCAGCGGCCTGCCAAACCTGGTCGTAAAGTCCGTATTTTTTTAAATTTTGAATAAAAATGGCGTCGGCTTCCTGTAAAATCTGAACTTTTTCAGGCGTGATATCGCCCAAAATCCGGACGCCTAAGCCTGGGCCGGGAAAGGGATGCCTGCCCAGAATCTTCTGTGGAAGTCCCAGTTCACTGCCTACCCTGCGCACCTCGTCTTTGAATAGCATACGCAATGGCTCAATGATTTTGAGTTTCAAAATGTCCGGCAGCCCGCCCACATTGTGGTGGGATTTAATCGCGACGGAGGGGCCGTGAACGGATACCGATTCAATCACATCGGGATAAATAGTGCCCTGTCCCAACCAGGAGATATTCGCTAATTTCTGCGCTTCTTCTTCAAATACTTCGATGAACACCCTGCCGATGGTCTTGCGCTTTTTTTCGGGATCGGCTATCCCCTCCAATTCTTTGTAAAAAAGCTCGCGCGCCTTAATTCCCACTACATTGAGTCCCATTTGGCGGTAGGAAGCGAGCACCTCTTCATATTCGTTTTTGCGCAGCAGACCGTGATCTACAAAGAAGCAAATCAACCTGTCGCCGATGCTGCGATGCAGCAATTCAGCTGCCACGGTGGAATCAACTCCGCCTGAAAGACCCATCAGCACCCGCTCATTTCCCACAGTCTTTTTCAATTCCGCCACCTTTTCTTTTACAAAATGGGCGGGCGTCCACTCCCCGCGGCAGCCAGCAATATCTTTCACAAAGTTTTTCAAAATGCTCAGACCTTCTAAGCTATGGGTCACTTCGGGGTGAAACTGAAGGCAATAGACCGGCGCGCCGAATGCGCCATTTTTGGAAGAAAATGCGGCGACCTCCACGCTTTCCGTGCCGGCCAGCAATTCAAACTGGGGAGGAATTTTTTCAATCTGATCCCCGTGCGACATCCAGACCTGGGAATCGGCGCCGACGCTCTGAAAGAGTTGGGCGCCTTGATGAACCAGATGGAGCTTTGCCTTCCCGTATTCCCGCCGTCCCGAGCGCGTCACTGTGCCGCCGTAGTGAGCGGCAATCAATTGCGCACCGTAGCAGATTCCCAGAACCGGGCGCTGGCCGACGATGGCATCCAGATCAATTTTTAATGTATCTTCTTTATTTACGGAGTATGGGCTGCCGGAGAGGATGATACCTTTAATAGTGTCATCTAATGGCGGAACCTTATTATAAGGGACAATTTCACAGTAGGTATTCAACTCTCTCACCCTTCGGGCAATGAGCTGGGTATATTGCGAACCAAAATCGAGGATGAGAATTTTTTCTGTCATGCGGGCAAAGATAGAGAAATGGTAGAATGCTCAATGAAAGTTTAAAGGGCGCAAATTACTTTTGCTCGCACAGTTTTTTTCAAAAAAACCGAATAAATCTCTTGTTAGCGATACTTTCAGCCCTCGAAAGGACTTCGCCCTTTCTCCAAAAATGCCCACATCCAAATTTGAACTGAAGTTGTTCTTAAAAATGCAGCGCCTGAATGGAATGAGAAGAGCCGACATCAACAGGATGTTTTGTGCAAATTCTCTTAAGTTTTCAGGTAAGCATCCTGGGCGACTTAGTTTAGGCGCTGAGAATAACTCAATCAAACAACAATAGCAATGAATGAAGAAAGCTTTCACATTGGAGATGAACCCAACTTTTTCCCACTGGTCAACATTCTAAGCAGATTCAAAGAAGTCCACACTTTTATCTTTGACGTGGACGGCGTGATGACCGACAACAAAATCCTGCTCACCGAAGACGGCGCCATGCTGCGCTCTATGAATATGCGCGATGGCTATTCCCTGCACAAAGCAGTGAATGGGGGGTATCGGGTTTTCGTTATCACCGGCAGCCGCTCCGAAGGCGTCAACAGCCGCCTGCGCTACCTCGGCGTCGAAGACATCGCCTGGGGAGTGACCAACAAATTGGGCGCTTATGAAAAAATCATAGACACCCACGGATTAGACGAAGCCGGCATCCTCTATATGGGCGACGATATGCCCGACCTGGAGGTGATGAAAAGAGTGGGCCTGGCGACCTGTCCCAAAGATTCTGTTCCTGAAATCCTCCAGGTAGCTAAATATATTTCTCCCTTCAAAGGCGGCGATGGCTGCGTGCGCGACGTTGTGGAAAAAGTGTTAAAACTTCAAAACAAGTGGTAAAGCTAAAACAGTACGCTCAACTTTTTCGCCTTCCCAATCTGGTCATCGTTCTGGTCACTCAATACCTGTTGCAGTATTTGGTAGTGTATCCCCTGCTGGCTCTGGCAGGCCAGGCTCCCCTGCTCGACCTCCTGCACTTTTCTTTGCTCAGCTTTGTTACGGTGCTCATCACCGCAGGAGGTTTCCTCGTCAACGACCTGTTGGACGCCGAAGCAGACCTGATCAACAAGCCCGATAAAACTTTTATCAACCGGCTCATTTCAAAGAGGAAGGCCTGGCTGCTCTATTGGGCGCTGAATCTTATCGGTTTAGTCGTAGCCGTTTATCTCGCTCTGTACATCCGGAATCTGAAGTTGCTGCTCATCTACCCTTCCGCCGTCCTGCTCCTTTTTCTTTATTCCAAATATTTTAAAAAATGGCCCTTAGTGGGAAATGTGGTGGTGGCGGTTTTTTGCGCTTTCGTTGCGGGCATCGTGTTTTTTGCCGAACGGGAATTTCTCAGCCATAGCTCTGCGGCTGAGTTGCTCTCCATTGAGCACACCAAAATCTATTTCTCCTTCTTCCTGTCATTCGCCTTTTTCACCACACTGGTACGCGAAATAGTCAAAGACGCCGAAGACCTGGAAGGCGACAGTCAGCTTGGGCTGCACACTTTACCCATTCGATTCGGTATCCCGACTGCCCGCATCATCGCCTTTGTCGCCCTTGTCGTATTGCTGTTAGTGGTTGGCTTCTTTGCAAAATGGCTTTTTGAAAATGAGAAGCCTGTACCTTTTGCCTTTTCCCTCGTCGGAGTAGTCTTGCCCCTTCTTTTGATTGGCCGGCGCTTATTAAAGGCATCGGAAAAGACAGACTTCACCCGCTTAAGTAAAGGTTTGAAATGGATGATGCTCGCCGGCCTTGCTCTTCTAATACTGTGTTAGTACATGAAAATATTTGAAAAAAAAATCATCCTCGCCTCCAAATCCCCGCGGCGAAGTCAGCTCCTGGGAGAGGCAGGTTTTCAATTTGAAATAAAAACCAAAGATGTCAATGAAGCCTATCCCGACGAACTCCCCATCGGAAAAGTCGCCCCCTGGTTAGCCGAAAAAAAAGCCTTAGAGTGCGCAGACTTCCTTCAGGAGGATGACCAGATCCTCCTGGCGGCGGATTCCGTCGTCATTTTGGACGGCCATATTTACGGCAAACCGACCGACTACCAGGATGCAGTGCGTATCTTATCTGCGCTGTCTGGTCGCGAACACGAGGTCGTCACCGGCGTGTGCCTTTTGTCTAAGTCGAAAAAAAGAGTTTTTGCCGACTCTTCCTTTGTGTCCTTCGACGCCCTCTCCCAGGAAGAAATACGCTACTATCTCGACGTTTATGCTCCTTTTGACAAGGCCGGCGCCTATGCCATACAGGAATGGATCGGCCTCTGCAAAATCTCAAAAATAAGGGGAACCTACACCAACATCATGGGGCTGCCTATGGAGCTGGTTTACAAAGAATTATCGCAGTTTTAGTCATTCAGACGATTATTCCAAAAAGAGTTTTTAGTCCGGGGTAGGAGCAGATGACTAAATAGTGTTTTTTCTGAACGCCTTCTATTCCTTTCGCCGCCCTTCTGGCTTTCTGCGCCTGCCGCCGCCTCTTTGTTTGTCACAGCAATTTGACAATCTATCCTTTGACTTAAAAAGCCAGACAGATAATTTTGCCGAGCTTTCTTTACACCATCTTATCATCGAAAAGAATGAAAACTACTGCCGTCAAACTTAGCTTTTTTTACCTTTTGATAGTGGCAGCGGCGGGTACTCTCCTCAGGTCTATGCCTTTCCTGCCCAATACTGGTCTGGACTTTCAAAACGTCCTGCACGCGCATTCGCATTTGGCATTTTTGGGCTGGGTCTATTCCCTGTTATTCGTCGCCTACGTTCATTACTTCCTCCCTCCGGGTTCCTTTGGAAAGCGCCGTTATCAGGTACTCTTTTGGCTGACTCAAGCGGCCATGGCGAGCATGTTTGTAGCCTTTGTGCTAAAGGGCTACGGCCCCGTTTCTGTGTCCCTGCTCACGACGCACACCGCCTTTGTCGTGATTTTCATCGTCCGCTTCCTCAAAGACGCCAAGTTGTCTTACCAACTCCCTTCCTCCTGGTTTGCGTTGGCAGCCTTCGTGAGTTTCCTCGTTTCCGGCCTCGGCCCTCTGGCGATTCCCTTTGTCAAAATCTTCGGCGACAACGACCCCCACTTAGTCAAAATGGCCATCCATTTTTACCTGCATTTTCACTATAATGGCTGGTTTGTGTTCAGCATTTTTGCCTTCCTGCTAAAAATCATGGAGTCCCAACATATTGCGCTGCCTATCCCGCGCCTCCGTCAAACATTCATCCTTCTGCTCGCCGGCATCGGGCCTGCTTACTTTCTCATCATTCCTTTTGTAAAATTGCCGGCTGCTATAGACTGGTTAGTGACGCTGGCCATCGTGGCGCAATGGGTGGGCTTTGCGCTGTTTTTCGCCTACTTCTTTAAAAATAAATTGTACAAAAACCTGAAAACGGGCTTCTCAGGAGACTGGCTTTTGCCGGTAGCTTTCATTTTCCTTTTTTCCAAATACTCCCTCGAACTGTTTAGCCAGTTTCCGGGAGTCTCTTCCTGGGTAGATTTAGAAAACCGCTTCCTGACCATTGGCTATCTGCACCTCATCTTTCTGGGCGCCGTCACGCCCTTCCTCTGGTGGTTAGTCGCCCGCTCCGGCTGGGCCGACTGGCGAAAAGGCGCCTCCAAATGGGGCTTTACCAGTTTCTTCACCGGCTTCATTTTCCACGAAGCCTATTTATTCCTGGCAGGTCTCGGCCTCATCCTACCCCAAACCACAGAAGTCCTGGCCTTATGCGCCCTGGCTCTCCTCCTCGGAATCGCCGCCCTACTACCTATCGTTTTTCAGCCCGTCAAATCCTCGACACTGAATAAACTGCCAGAACAGAAGGCTTTTGCTGTTCCGGAAGGGGTGGAGGTGTAAGCTTATTTTATCGGAGGGAGAGTCAGGTTTTAATTGAAGAAGTTCAAGCAACTCGCATCCGCTATCTCTCTACGTATCTCATAAACCCATATCCAGCGGAATCTCCTTTTTCATCAGACACTCGCCTACTTCATCTAAACTGCTCTCGTGGTCGGAGAGGACGATGACAGTGTCGTTGGTTTCCATGACCGTCGAACCATTGGGGATGATGTACTGATCGTCCCGTTTGATCATGGCGATGATGGCATTCCGCGGGAACTTCAGATCTACGATTTGCTTGCCTATCGCAGCACAGTTATTCTGAAGGAAAAATTCCCTCATGGCGGCTTTGGGCTGTTCCTGGAGGAAGGCTTCGACGGGCGAAAGTGGCTGTAATTTTTCGGGAAGAGCTACGCCCAACCATTTGGCCACAGGCCCCAGCGAGGTGCCCTGAATCAGTACAGAGGTGAGAGAAATGAAGAAGACGATATTGAAAATCATATCTGCCTTTTCGATACCCGCTAAGAGAGGATAGGTGGCAAATACGATGGGCACCGCTCCGCGCAGTCCAACCCAGGAGATGTAAACCCGCCTCCTAAATTGCATTTTAAAAGGCAGAAGACTGAGAAAAACGCCTATCGGACGAGCGGCTAAAATCAGGAACAGGGAAATCATAATCCCCACGCCGATGACGGGCACAATCTGACTGGGGAATACGAGCAGGCCTAAGGTGAGGAAGAGCACGATCTGCATCAGCCAGGCCAGACCGTCAAACATTTTCAGGATGGTCTTTTTGTGTATTAAATCCTGATTGCCTAAGTAAACGGCGCTGACGTAGGTGGCGAGAAACCCGTTGCCCCCAAACAGATCCGTGGCGGAAAAGGTGATGAACATCAGAGCGATGACTAAGACCGGATAGAGTCCTTCAAAATCCAGCTTTATCCTGTTGATGATGTATTTGTTCAGCGCGCCGAAAAGATAGCCCGCTATTCCACCGAGAATCATTTGTTGGAAGAAAAGTGGAATCACAGAAGTGAAGCGGAGTTCCGGATTGACGACCAAGGTCAAAAAGGCGATGGTGAGCACATAGGCCGTCGGGTCGTTGCTACCGCTTTCCAATTCTAAGGTGGGGCGCAAGTTGTTGCCGAGCGCCAGACTTTTGGAACGAAGGATGGAAAACACCGCAGCGGCGTCCGTCGAAGAAACAATCGAACCCAGCAACAGACTTTCGTAAATCGTGAAGTCCGTCACGTAATAAACAAACATCCCCAGAGAGATAGCTGTGATGATAACTCCTAAGGTAGAGAGCGTTATACCCTGCCATAAAATGGGCTTCACCGCCTCCCAATGAGTATCCAAGCCGCCGGAAAACAAAATAAAGTTCAGGGAAACGATGCCGATAAACTGGGCGTAGCCAGGGTTGTCGAAATAAATCCCTCCGATGCCGTCGGAGCCGGCCAGCATGCCGATGGCCAAAAACAAAATCAAAGTGGGAACCCCGAACTTGTAAGAGGTTTTGCCCGCAACTATGCTGATAAACAGCAAAATAGAGCCGACGAATAGTATGTTTTCTATCGTTAAGTTCATTTACTTTAAACCATTAGGCGATTCACTTTTTTTAAAAATGTGCTTTTCTATTTTTAAATAAAGGCGGGCTAGATTCCCAAACAAGCTGAACAAAAATTCCTTTGATAACTTTAGCCGCCAAATTAGAGAAAAAACATGAACGCCCAAAGAGCAGAATCTTCCCAACAATTAAAACAAAAGACTTTCGATCTCCTCATTATCGGGGGAGGCGCCACCGGAGCGGGTATAGCGCTAGACGCCGCTACCCGGGGCATTTCAGTCGCACTCATTGAAATGGGAGACTTCGCATCCGGTACCAGCAGCAAATCCACCAAACTAATCCACGGCGGCCTTCGCTACCTGGAAAACTTTGAAATCAAACTAGTGCGGGAAGTGGGCAGGGAAAGGGCCATCGTCCACCGCCTGGCGCCTCACTTAGTCAAACCCGAAAAAATGCTGCTCCCCATCTTTCGGGGCGGGACTTATGGCCGGCTGGGTAGTTCGCTGGGGCTTTGGCTCTACGACTTCCTCGCAGGCGTAAAAGGCGCCGACCGGAGGAAAATGCTTTCCCGGCAACAGGTGCAGGAGCAGGAGCCGCTTTTGGGAAGGGACAAACTCATCGCAGGCGGACTATACGCCGAGTATCGCACCGACGACGCCCGCCTCTGCATCGAAATCATAAAAACCGCCATCCGGCACGGCGCCGTCTGCATGAACTACCTAAAGGCCGAACATTTTATTTACAAAAACAAAAAAGTGGCGGGCTGCACCGCAACGGATCAGTTGACGGGAGAAAGCCTCAGAATCAATGCCCACTGCATCGTCAACGCTGCCGGCCCCTGGGTGGACGATCTGCGAAAAGAGGATAATTCCGCCAAAGGCAAGCATTTGTTTTTGTCAAAAGGCGTGCACATCGTCGTGGCGGCAGAGCGCCTTCCCATTCGGGAGGCCGTGTATTTCGACCTGCCCGACGGGCGGATGATTTTCGCCATTCCCCGCGGGCGGGCTACCTATATCGGAACCACCGACACCGCCTTTGAAGGCGACCACAAGCGCATTTTTCCCAAAAAAGAGGAAGTCGAATATTTGCTGGCCGGCGCCAATCATAGGTTTCCCACAGTCGGTTTGAGCTTAAAAGACGTGGAAAGTTCCTGGGCCGGCCTGCGTCCTCTGATTTACGAAGAGGGAAAATCCCCAGGTGAAATGTCCCGCAAGGATGAAATCTTTATTTCCGAAAGCGGCCTGGTCTCCATAGCGGGCGGCAAGCTGACGGGCTACCGGAAAATGGCGGAAAGGGTCGTGAATCTGATTGCTAAAAAATTGAAGAAGGAACAAGGCCTGAGCATCGGACTAAGCGTAAGCGCCAACACGCCGCTCAATATCCATCCCTTTCAAAACTTAGAGGAGGTTTTTATTTTTCAAAAAAAACTATCGGAGAAAATACAAAGCCTGAACCTGCCCGCTCAATACGCCGCTTACCTCTGCGAAAATTACGGGTATGAAGCCGCAGCCATTTTGGATAAAGTAAGTGGCGACAGAGCGGCGGCGGAACGGGAGCTATTGAAAAGCGAACTGAGCTACTGCCTCGAAAATGAATTTGTGCAACTGCCCGACGACTTTTTAGAGCGCAGAACCGGCAGGCTGTCTTTTAACATTCAGAGCCTGAGAGAACACCTCGATTTTGTCCTGGACATTTTCCGGCAATATTTTTCCTGGACAGAAGAAAGGCTACAGAGAGAGAAAGAGCGCCAACTCAGCTTGATAGACAAAGTCAGCCGCTTTTAAAAATGTCCTACTTTTGCGCCTTTGTGCAATCAATGAAAATGCCAGGCAAAAGCCCCTGAGCGCATTCTAATTAGAAAAATAATTTTATGGAACATAGACCATTGATATTGGCGACTAACGACGACGGCATCACGGCTCCTGGTTTGAAAGCGCTCGTGGAAGTGGCGCAGGAATTGGGCGACGTCGTCATCGTGGCGCCCAATGCTGCCCAATCCGGCCAGGGGCATGCCATCACGATTCGCGATCCCCTGAAACTGACTAAGTCTAAGCATTTCATTGGCTTTGAAGCCTATGAATGTAGCGGCACGCCGGTGGACTGCGTCAAACTCGGCAAGCACGTCGTCCTGCATCAGCGGGAGGCGGATCTTTGCGTTTCCGGTATCAATCACGGCTCTAACGCCTCTATCAACATCATCTATTCCGGAACCTTGTCGGCAGCTTTGGAGGCGTCCTTAGAAGGCATTCCATCCATCGGTTTTTCACTGCTCGATTTTTCCTGGGACGCCGATTTTGAAGCCTGCAAACCCTTCATTCGGGAGATCATGGAATTCGTGCTGGCCGGCAAGATGAAATCCGGCAAACTGCTGAACGTCAACATTCCGGCGCTCCCTTCAGAGGAACTCAAAGGTTTCCGCATTTGCCGACAAGCTGAAGCTCGTTGGGTAGAACGCTACTTAGAGGCCAGAGACCCCCGCGGGGAGAAATACTACTGGCTCAGTGGGGAATTTATCAACATGGACGACGGCGACGACACAGACGTGTGGGCGCTGGAAAATGGCTTTATCTCCGTCGTGCCCTCTCATCATGACCTCACGAAATACGACGCCGTAGAAGAATTAAAAGACTTGGAAAAAGCGGCCGTCGGAATTGGATTATAAAAACTATTGGAACTATTTAAATCGGGACAATGCGCGGCTCAGGGATTCCTGAAAATTTTGACCTTGACTGAATGATCGCCAATTTGAAAGGAATTTAGATAGTTGCAAATTATTAATCATCGGGAGGAAGCTCCCCACCCAACATGAGGATGGGATACCCTTGTAAGCTCATTGTGTTGCAAATTATTAATCATCGGGAGGAAGCTCCCCACCCTTTTAGGCTATGTTTGAAAAAAATTCCCTCGCGCTCGGCCTCGTGCTGGGCATTCTGATTCCTCTCTTGGGATTCAGTCTCTTTTACGGCATCTTCATGATCCTCGAAGCCCAGGGCTGGGTTAGCGAAGCGGGCTTCCGGCCTATGTTTCGGGAGCGCACTTGCGGCATACTCGCATTAGCGCTCAACGTCGCTCTTCTCAATTTTTATCAAAAAAGATATTTGCAAAATAGCGTGCGGGGCGTCGTCGCCATGACCACGCTCTTGATAATCGTCTGGATTATCGTTTTTGGAAAATATGTTTTTTAGAATTGGCGGCTTTCGATTGTCCGGCCAAAATTGGGCGACCCTTTTTTAACCAACTTACAAAGGATAAAATCTGCTCCAGGCTCGAAGTGAATTCAGATTGATTTCCTCCTTGGTCAAAAATTATCTGCGGAAAGCTTATACCGCGCTGCGAGAACTCTCCAGAAAAATTACCACAGCCTGATTTAAGTATCTCTCTGTCTTTTGAAATAAAAATAAAAGGGAGTGCCGAGGGCAATCAGGAAGAGACCTAAGAGCGCTTCCCTGGGCTGCTCGATGAGCGTATTTACCAACAGCCCCACGCAGAACAGGAGGTACAGAATCGGAACCACCGGATATCCGAGAACCTTATAGCCCTTCTCCTGTGTTGGCATTTTTTTTCTCAAAATAAAAATCCCGCCTACCACTAAGCCGTAGAAAATAAATTGGGCAAATACCAGCATATCCGTCAACTGGTCAAAAGTGCCGGAGAAAACGAGGATGGAAGACCACCCGGCGAATATCCATAGCGATTTGTTGGGCGTATGAAATTTGGGGCTGATCTCGGCGGCTTTTTTGAAGAAGAGCTTTTTTTTAGCCATGGCGTAATAAACCCGCCCCGAGGTCAAAATGGTAGCGTTGGTGCAACCTAAGGTGGTGACAATGATCAAAACAGAAATGCCGAAGGCGCCTTCGCTGCCCGCAAAACGGCGGATGACCTCGACGGCTGCAATGGCGTTGGTGTCGCTGGCCAGGGCTATCATATTGTCTATGGGCAAAACATAGAGATAGGTGAAATTCACTAAGACGTAAATCCCCGTTATCGTCAGCAGGCCAATGATGAAAATGCGGGGAATATTCCGTTTGGGGTTTTTGATCTCATCGCCTACAAAGCCCACGTTGATCCAGCCCTCGAAGGCCCAGAAGGCGGACAGCATCCCCAAAAACATGACTTTGAAAAAACCTCCAGTCTCGCCCATGGCCTGCGGGGGATAGGTGGAAGAATTCATGGCGATATTGCCTATGGAGCCTCCGCCAATAGACAAGCCGGCTGCGATAATAATGGCAAGGCTCGTCACCACGATGACCGTGATGATATTGCTGACCATCCCGCCCTGGCTGACGCCTCTCGTATTGATAAAGGTGAGAATGAGAATAAAAAAGACGGCAGCCAATTTCACCCCTATATTGGCAAAGGGGGTAAAGATTCCCAGTACCTGGAAGGTCTCCCAGTCCCCTCCGAGCATGGGCAGAGGAATGACGGCGTGTAGCGATTGCGCAGAGACGTAAGAAATGGCGGCAGTAGAAGCTGACTGAATACAGGCAAAGCTGGCCCAGCCATAGAAATAGCCCGTTTTTTCGCCATACAATTCGCGCAGATAGGAAAAAGGCCCACCCGAAACGGGAATCCGCATAGCTATCTCCGCCATCGTCAAACCTCCCAACAAGGTGACTAAGCCCGCCAGCACCCAGGCCAGCAGAATCAGGTTCGGCGATTCGAGATTTTGCGCCATCGGCGCCACCTTTTTATAAACGCCGCTGCCAATAATGGAGCTGATAATTAGGATAATCCCTGTAAAAAGCCCAAAATAGGGAATCAGATGGGCGTCAGACTTTGAAGAATGTGTAGGTTTTTCCATTTTTTAAAAATTAAATTTTCGGGCACAAGATGAGAAAACAATTGTAAAAGTGAAAACAGCTTTGAATCTTCGCCTCTACATTATTAGTTTTGTGAACAGGCAGCCTGCTTTAGGCCTGCGATTTGCCTACCCAAATTTGAACACAGAAGAGATTATGGCGGAGCAGTTTCCAGATTCCAATTTTTTTAAGTTCAGAGAGCTGAAAACCTATTCTTCAACGGAATGGCTGGCAGACAACAAAAAGAAGTATCGCCAGGTATTCGACCGTTGGGAGACTTCTTACGTCTATGCCGAATTGTCATTTTACAACAAACAATTCGACGTGGAAGAATGGGAGGTAGAAGTGGAGTTGTGTTGCTATCAGGTGAAAAAGCAACGGAAAGAGCTGTGCAACCTGCCCTTCAAACGGAAAGTGAGCAAATACGACAGCATCGTCTATGTCCGCGAAGGCTGGGGAAATAAAGCAGAGGGGACTTTTTGGAAAAAGGGGACTTACCTATGGGAGGCCTTCATCAATGGCGAAAAGGTCGGCTCGAAATATTTCTACATCGAAGACTCCAACCAACAGGACTTCAAAAAGGGAAATCCCTTTTTAAAAATACAGTCCTTTAAATTGTACGAAGGCCCCTACGACGACGTCCTGGAAGAAGACCGGGTCTATTACCAGAAATTTGACGGCGGCGATACGCGGTACATTTACGCTGAAATTTTATTAAAAAATACCCACATCGACAAGGTCTGGCAGTGCGAACTATTTGTAAAATTCTACAACGATGCGCGGGAATTAAAAGGGCAGGTCGTCCGCCTGCAAAAAATTGAACGCCAGGACGAATACCTGAAAATCAGCGCCGGCTGGGGCAGCAATGTCAAAGGCTCCTGGCGCAAAGACCGCTATACCTGCGAATTGATTTTTATGGACAGGCTTTTGGCGGCCCTTCCCTTCCACGTGGGAGAATCATTTGAAATTGGCAGCCCTCCGGTTTATCTGCCCGACCGTTCGGGTTCCGTCGTTTTTGCTCCCGTTGACGATACCGAAGGAAGCTTTGGGGATGTCATGGAGAAATTGGAAGCCCTCGTCGGCCTGACTGAAATCAAGCAAAAAGTACGGGAGCACGCCCGCTACATCCAGTTTCTGCAATTGCGAAAGGAGCAGGGTTTTGAAGAAAAAGAATCCATCAACGTCCACTCTGTTTTCAGTGGAAATCCGGGAACGGGAAAGACCACGGTGGCCAAAATGATGGGTCGCCTTTACAAAAAGATGGGTCTCCTCTCCAGAGGGCATGTTCATATCGTCGATCGCGTGGATTTGGTGGGCGAATACATCGGCCAAACGGCGCCCAAGGTGAAAGACGCCATTGAGAAATCCCGCGGCGGCGTCCTGTTCATTGACGAGGCCTATTCGCTGGCTCGCAGCTCGGAAGACACCAAAGACTTCGGTAGGGAAGTCATCGAGATTTTGGTCAAGGAAATGAGCGACGGCGTCGGCGACTTAGCCGTTATCGTCGCAGGCTATCCGGCGGAGATGAACAATTTCCTCAACAGCAATCCAGGTCTCAAATCCCGCTTTGGGCATCATTTTGAGTTCAGCGATTACCTGCCGCAGGAGCTGTCTCAGATTGCCTGGTACGCCTGCAAAGAGAAAGAAGTGATATTGGAGGAAGAAGCCAAAGCCCGCCTCGACGAGATCATCGTCAACGCCTATAGGGACAGGGATCGCACCTTCGGCAACGCCCGTTTTATTTACGATTTGATTGAAAAAGCCAAAATACAAGTGGGGCTGAGGGTCATGGATTCTCCCAACCCGCAAATGCTCAATCGGGAAACCTTAGAACAGATTGTAGAAGAAGACATCCTCAAAATTGAAATCAGGCCCGGACGCGAATTGCCGCAAATCCCCATCGATGAGGAATTGCTCCAGGACTCCATCGGGGAACTCAACCGCCTCATCGGCTTAGAAAAGGTGAAAGAGCAGATCATCGAGCACATCCGCTTAGTGCGCTACTATCGGGAAACCGGTACCGACGTGCTGAACAGCTTTTTCCTGCACACCGTTCTTATTGGCAATCCCGGAACGGGCAAGACGACCGTGGCTCGAATCCTCACGAAAATCTATAAAGCGCTGGGCATCCTCGAAAGAGGGCACATGGTGGAAACAGACCGCCAGGGTCTGGTGGCGGGCTTCGTCGGACAAACGGCGATCAAGACCGCCCAAAAGATTGACGAGGCGATGGGAGGGGTTCTGTTCATTGACGAGGCCTACTCGCTAACGCAAAAAAGCGGCGGCCACGACTTCGGCGACGAGGCTATTCAGACCATTCTCAAGCGCATGGAGGACAAGCGCGGACAGTTCTTTGTCTTCGTGGCGGGCTATCCAGACAATATGGAGGCCTTTATGAAAGCCAATCCCGGCTTGAGCAGTCGCTTCGACAAGGTGCTGAAATTTGAAGATTACTCTGCCCGCGAATTGCTCAGAATCGCCCTGCAAATGCTGGAAGACAAGGGCGTCGTCCCAGCGCCCGAAGCGGAGGAGCACCTGTCGGATTATTTCGAGTTCATCTATAACTACCGGGATAAATATTTCGGCAACGCGCGCACCATCAGGCAGGTCGTTACCGAGGCTATCAAAAATCAAAACCTGCGCCTTGCAGCTCTGACGCCCGAAGAACGGGAAAATATCTCTTCCAGCATCCTGCTCTTAGAAGATGTAATTAACTTCAAAGCGGATACTTCCGGATTTATTTTTAATAAAAAAGGAATCGGATTCCGCAGAGGGGGAGATTGATGGGGGCGGCGTTCGAAAGTCGCTCAAACAAATATATCTGCGAACTTAAATTTCCCGCCATCAAAAAGTCCTTTGTCGCTCAGCTTTAGCTCTGGAATGACGAGTAGCGCCATAAAAGAAAGCGTCATAAATGGCGAACGCAGACTACAGGCCAGCTCTTTTTTTACAAAATCATCTAAGGCGGCGTATCTGGAAGCGACGCTCCAACCATCGTCGGTAGTCATCAGTCCTGCAACGGGTAACGGCAATATCCGCTCCTCCCCTCTCCCACTTACGGCGCAGACTCCTCCTTTGTGGCGGATGAGCAGGTTGACAGCCCGGCAAAGCAGTTCGTCGTCTGTCCCAACGGCGAGGATATTATGGCTGTCGTGGCCGACACTGGAGGCTATGGCGCCGTCTTTTAACTCGAAATTTTTGACAAAAGCAATCGCAGGGGCTGCATTCTGGTAGCGGTTAACTACAGTGAATTTCAAGATATCCCTGCTCTGGTCGGCGACGACAAGCCGATCTTTGATGGTCGCCGGCGTCTGAAAACTCTCGGTAACGATCTGCCCGTCGAGGACGCGAATGACCCTGATGTCCGGGTGAGGCGCAGCGGGAGGCGCGGCGAGTTCAAAATCTGCCGGCTGCTTTTTGTCAGCATCGAAATTATTAATGGCCTGACATTCAATGGATGGGATGAAGGTCTTGCCTCTTTCGGCCACCAATTCGCCGTTTATCCAGGTTTGCAGTACTTTGAAAGTATCTAAGTCTTCGGTGAGGATGAAGTCTGCCGCATCCCCTACCCTCATCTGGCCGACCAGAAGGCCGTAATGGCGGATTGGATTCAGGCAGGCGGCCTGCAAGGCGTCGAACAGATCGCAACCATGATCCAGAGCTCGCGCAACTAATTGATTGATATGTCCGGCCACCAAATCGTCGGGGTGCTTGTCGTCGCTGCAAAACATGATTTGGGAGGGATGAGACTGGAGCAGCGGAATCAGCGCTTCAAAGTTTTTGGCGGCGCTGCCCTCGCGGATGAGTATGTGCACGCCGAGTTCCGCTTTTTCCAAACCCTCTTCATAAGTGAAACATTCGTGGTCGGTGCTTATTCCCGCAGCAAAATAGTCTCGGGCGTCGGCTCCTCTCAACCCCGGGGCGTGGCCGTCCACCGGCTTGCCGAGCCTGCGGGCTGCGGCAATTTTTTTCAAAACCTCTTCATTTTTAAATAATACGCCTGGATAGTTCATCATCTCCGACAGATAGCCAATGCGTGGGTTTTTCAGGAGTCGCTCGACGGCGACGGCGTCTAAGCTCGCTCCTGCGGTCTCAAAATCTGTGGCCGGTACGCAGGAGGGCGCGCCGAAGAAGAACTTAAACGGCGCCTGATCGCCGTTGTCCAACATGAATTGCACGCCTGCCTCTCCACAGACATTGGCTATTTCGTGGGGATCGGAAACGGTGGCCACCGTCCCATGTACGACGGCCATCCGCGCAAACTCGGAAGGTACGAGCATGGAACTTTCGATGTGAATATGCGCATCTATGAAGCCCGGCAGCAGGTAGATCCGACTCTGCCCCGGCAATGCCTGAACAGCCGCAATCTTTCCATTTTCTATGCTAATCTGGCCGTGATAGATTCTCCGATGGGGAATGTCTATGATGTTTCCGCTAATGATCATTGTTGAATTATTTAAGGAAGAGATATTATTTTTTGAAGAATGCCTGCAAATCAAAGCTGAAATATTCCAAATGTGGTAAATCGTCAATATTTTTTTACGACTATTTAAATTCCCTGCTATTCGGGAATATTCAATTGGTCGCATTTTTTAAAATAAAAAAAGCCTGCCGACGAGATGCCGGCAGACTTTTTAAGCCTCTTTTCTTTTAAAAAAGAAAAACTAAAGTTCTATCACTGACGCGATACGTTCAGCTTTCTCACCACAGGCGCTTCATCGCCGGCAATGACCTGAACGAGGTACTGGCCGCTGCCAAACTCATCCAACGAAACCTTTGCACTTCCCGTGCGGGCGTCGTCCAAGCGGATGGATTTAACCAACTGGCCGTACTGGTTGAAGAATTTGATTTCAACCGGTTGCGCCTCTGTTGTCTTAGTCCATTGAACGCTGACCTGATAGGAAGCCGGATTCGGGAAGACATTGACTTCCATCTTTTCGGTAGCGAAAAAGACTTCGCCCTGAGTTGGATCGGATCTAAAGCCGAGCGAACCGCCGCCATTGAATGAACTGACATTGACATACTCGCTAAGGTTACAAATCGGTTGCCATTGTTCCGTGTACATCTGCACATCAATGTAGTATGTTCCAGGAGCGAGGCCGGCGACGATAGTTGGATTCGCACAATTAGCTCCGGAGAACTCATAAACTGTCTGCCAGTTTGGATTGAACACCTTCAGGATGATGATAGGCGCCGTCAATCCGCTGATAGTAATCGTATTATTTCCGCCAACAGCCGTGATATTACAGCCATTGGTGTTGCAAACTTCCTTCTTAACGCAATTGCTGGCCAGGTAGTCCGGGCATCCGGCTCTGCGAGCCAGTCTTACATACCAGGTGGTTTGAGAAATCATACCCGGGTCGTATTCTGCGCCCGTAGCGCCTGGAATTGCCTGGCTGAGGTCGTTCGGACAAGCGGTAGTGGATTGCAGCCATACGTATTCAATGGCGCCGCTGCCGCCGCTTGGAGAACTCAGGTTGACAATTATTGCGGGATCGAATGGCGTGCAACTCGTTTCGTCATTGCCGATGCTTCCTCCGTAGGTCAGGTTATCGCACTGAGGCGTACAAACCTCCTTCTTAATACAGTTGCTGGCTACGTAATCCGAACATCCGCCTCTGCGCGCCCAACGCACGTACCAGGTCGTCTGAGAAATCACTCCCGGGTCGTATTCAGCGCCCGTAGCGCCTGGAATTGCCTGAGAGAAGTCAGTCGGGCATCCGGCGGTGGATTTCAGCCATATATATTCGATGGGGATGGCGCCGTTGCCGCCGTCCGGCAGGCTCAGGTTGACGATTTTCGCCGGATCATAAGCTGTGCACTGGGTTTCATCATAGCCGATGGTACCGCCGTAGGTCAAGTTGTCGCAGGCGGGAGGATAGGAACATGGCGCCGGCGGGGTGACGTAAACTTTGGTGAAGCAATCTCCTTTGTCGCCATCTACGATATAGAGCGCCAATTGGCCGTCGCTGATTTTGAATGGTCCCAACTGATAGGAGTCTCCATATTCAAGCATTGTCATGCCGAGCGCCGGTATGTCGTAGCCCCAGTCTCCAGTATTTGACCCGTTGACTACCAGGGTGAAAGTATAGGTGTCGTCGCCAGGGTCGTTCGGCGTGCCGTTGTCGTCGCAATAGACATTGGAAGTATATCCTGTCAGGTTGCAAACGGGCGTCTGAATTTCACCAAAGAAGCCCGCGTCAATATTCATGTTTACCTCGCCCGGAGCCAACGTAAAGCAATCTGTAAATCCGAGCCAGTCGGGATCGCTGTCGGCAGCGCCGTTACCTCCGGCATTTTTCTGGGTGAATTGTACCGGCGTACCTTCATACGAACCGGGGTTAGCAAATTTAACGCGATACTGACCTGCCTGAACATTGTCAAACAAGTACTTCCCTTCTGCATCGGTTACGGCAAAATCTGCAAAACTGCCGGTGCAGGTTTCGAGAATGACGAACACTCCCGCCATACCAGGCTCGCCGGGATCCTGGACGCCGTTGCCGTTGGTATCAAACCAGACGTAATCGCCAATCTGTCCGGGAGAACTCAGGTTAGGCTGATAAATACCCGCATCAATAGTGTTGTTATTCTCACCGGCAGCCAGATTGATATCGCCCGTCGTTGATGTAGCGGGATTGATGTCGCTGTCTGAGTTATCATTTCCCTGATCCTGCGGGCTAAAGGAATAGCCATTGGGCAGGTCAACAGTCACCCGATAGCAACCAGGCGCCAGGTCGTTGAAAGAATAATAGCCGTTGGCATCGGTTACGACAACCTGCAATACGGCGCCGCTACAGTTTTTCAAACGAACGCTTACTCCGCCGACGCCAGGCTCACCCGGATCCTGCTGGCCATTCTGATTCACGTCATTCCATACAAAATCGCCGATAGAGCCTTTGACAGGAGCGGGTTTGAAAATACCGGCGTCCCAGGACATGTCATTTTCTCCGGGCGACAAATAAGTGCAGGATGTCTTTCCCGTAGAAGGATCAACGTCGCTGTCAATATTTGAAGCGCCGTTGTTTTTTGTCGTAAACAGATAGCCCACAGGCAGACCGCTAAACTGGAGATAGTACTGGTTATCAGGCGTCAGATCCGTGAAGACATAATATCCGATGCTACTGGTATAGGCGGTACTGACAAAAGTTCCATTGCAGTTGTACAGACTAACGACCACGCCGCTAACTCCTGGCTCGCCGGCATCCTGTAAGCCGTTGCCGTTCAGGTCGTTCCAGACGAAGTCGCCAATGGAAGCGGTCGCAGGAGTATTGGAGCATGGCGCAGGAGGAACTACGCTGACGCCTGCTTTACAGGTAGCGGTGGTTTCATCCTTCACGTCGAAGTTTAAGACTCCGCCGCTAATTGGATAAGGCCCCATGCTTTTAGCCACGCCGTAAGAGCCATTAACCGTCTGGCCATTGATGAGCGTCGTCCAGCCGGCGCCGGTGCTGGAGCCGTTTACTGTAAGCGTGAAGGTGAATTTATCATCGTCGGGATTTGACGGAGTGCCATTGTCCTGACACTGAATATTGGAAACATTGGTGGTAAGACTACATGGAGGAGCCGAGCAGCAGCCGAAAACTTTAATTTCATCTAAGTCCCAAACAGTAGTGCTCGAGAAGATATTAGCCTTGCAATAGCCGAGGATTTCAAACTTGAATGTGGTTGACTTGGTCACTGTGAACTTGGCGTTGTTAGAAAAATCAATTTCTTTCAATGTCCAGCTCTGGTGGGTGGGCAGACCCGTCTTCAAATACACTTCCTTGCCATCCACCGTCACTCTTACTCCATATTTCGTGGGATAACTGTTGGAGCAAAACAGGCCAAATAGCGGCTTGTAATTAAGGGATGCTTTTTCATAGAAGGAGATTCCCGACAGCGTGGCCGACTGGCCATTTTGGGGATTCAGGGTCACTTCAAAGCGAACCGCATCTTTTGAATTGGAGACGAAAGAATTGCTGGCACAGCTGGTAACGCTCATACCGGCGGGGGTTCCATTGGCGCCTGAAACGCAATCGTGATTGCCGGAAGTTCTCGAAACTTTGGACGCGCTCACATTGCTGCAATTTCCGCTTTGAGGA
>CAZXQI010000033.1:0-33790 GCA_964643005.1 uncultured Saprospiraceae bacterium
GATGGGTTTTGTTTTCATCATCCCTTTTTTCTGGTTTTTAGTAAAAAAACAACTGCCTGGATGGTTGTTGCGGCGATTGGGAGTGGTGTTGGGTCTGGCTTCTTTAGCTGCTGTTTTCGGATGGATTATGGTGGCAAGCGGTCTGAACAATGACAACCGAACCTGGGTGAGCGCCTATAAATTGGTCGTTCACCTCGGAATAGCCGTAGCTCTGTTTGTCTATCTTTTCTGGACTTGGCTGAAGGCTGTGCAGCCCCTCAGTCGCGATAACGAACTGATTGAACTCAAAAGACTGGGTTGGCTCATCACGGGAATTGCCTTTGTCCAGGTGCTTTTTGGAGGGCTGATGGCGGGCATGAGAGCCGGACTGATTCACCCTTACCTCTCCATATTTTGGGAAATGAATCACTTTTTGAATGCCCTGAGCGCTTACTCCTCCTTAGGCGTAGAACAAATTGTTGACTATGAACCGTACCAATCTATCAAAGCTATCGTCCAATTATTACATCGCACTACCGCCTGGATACTGACGGCATTTGTCATTTTCTTCTTTTTGAAATTGAAGCGCAGCAATGCTTCTAAACGATTGAAAATGGGAGGATCTATGTTAATTGGAATGCTTCTGGTTCAGGTTCTGTTGGGGTTATTAACAGTTATCAACAGCGTTGGCAGTATTCCTGTGACGCTCGGCGCATTGCATCAAGCCGGCGCTTTGGTTTTGCTTGCCATTGTGTTGTTTATTGATTACCAGTTGAAGAGAAAGGTAACTGTATAAAAATTTATTACTACTTAGGTCGTTGATTATCAATATTAAACAATTTACGGACATATAATTTAAGACAGTTAGCCCTACTTCTTGGAGAATTAAATTTTGTTTAGTTTATCTAAAATACCAGTTTATTTAACACATTGATTTTATTGCTTTTTACAGATTGGGTTTCAATTAATTAACAAATGTTGAAAAGTTTGTGGAAAACGGATACATGAAAAAGGTAACATTATTTTAGACTAAATTTGTTGCCTGATAAAAACAAAGCCCCCTCTGATTATTTTATTAAAAAGACAGACAGTTTAGTTGTGCCTCTCGAAGTTTCAAAATCAAATTTCTCTGGAGACTTTAAAAAACTAATTTTGCCTCATCATCTTTAAACCTGGAAGTGCGCCATGAATAACCAAATTATAGAAGAAGACGGATTTAAATACATAGAAACTAAAGGCGGTAGTCAACACCTAATTCTCCTACATGGACTAATGGGCGCTCTGAGCAATTTTTCTGGAATACTGGAGCATTTTGGAAAAAAATACAATGTCGTTGTCCCACTGCTTCCCATCTTTGACATGCCCCTCCGCAAACTTTCGGTATCGGGATTAGTGGACTACGTCATTCAGTTTGTAGGTAAAAAAGGGTTTAAAGACGTCAACATTTTGGGCAACTCTCTCGGAGGTCATATCACACTACTTTGCGCTTTGGCGAAGCCCAGAAAAATCAATTCCATTATTTTGACCGGTAGTTCCGGTCTTTTTGAAAGCGCCATGGGATCCACTTTTCCCAAGCGAGGCGATTATGAATACATCCGCCGCAAAACAGAAGATACTTTTTACGATCCTGCCATTGCCACCAAAGAATTGGTTGACGAAGTTTTTGAAACAGTCAACGACCGCAACAAAGCTATACGGGTGGTGGCCACTGCCAAATCTGCTATCCGGCACAATCTAAGAGATAAGCTCCATCTGATTAAGTTGCCGACTTTGCTCATCTGGGGAAAAGAAGACAAGGTCACGCCTTCATTTGTGGGTGAGGAATTTCATCAGTTGCTTGAAAACTCCAGACTCTACATGATCGAAAAATGTGGACACGCTCCCATGATGGAGCAACCTGATTTATTCAATACCTACCTTGAAAAATTCCTGGAGGACGTAGCGGCGCCTGCAAGTATTTCCTGAGTATTTAACAAAGAATTTACAGAGACTTATTAGGGAGAAAAGGAATGTTCAACAGGCATGAAGTCCTTTGCCTGATACCCGGCTGCCGCTTGTCTGCTCAGATTAAATCCTTACAGGCTCTGTACATATCTTCCCATCCCTTCCGCTCTTTTACCACCGTTTCGAGATATTCTAACCAGATGTTTTTGTCCTGCACGGGATCCTTTACGATGGCGCCGGTCATACCGGCGGCGAGGTCGTTGGCTTTCAGCCTGCCATCGCCAAAGTGAATAGCTAATGCCTGTCCGCTCTGGATGACTGAAATGGCTTCGGCAGTGCTGAGTGTGCTACTGGGGATTTTGAGTTTAGTCCGGCCGTCTTCTGTCTTGCCGCTCCTCAATTCCCGAAAGATGGCGACTAAGCGTTGTATTTCCTGGAGCGGCGCCGAGGCCGGCGGCAGCTCAAACGACTGGCCAATTTTTTCTACCCTGTTTTTTACGATGACGACTTCTTCCTCCAATGTCGCCGGAAGTGGCATGACGACCGTATTGAAGCGCCGCCGTAGTGCGCTGGAAAGTTCATTGATGCCTTTATCTCGATCGTTGGCAGTGGCGATGACATTGAATCCCCGCAATGCCTGTACCTCAGTTCCTAGTTCGGGGATAGGCAGCGTCTTTTCAGAGAGCACAGTAATAAGGGTATCCTGCACGTCGGAAGGAATGCGGGTCAATTCTTCTATGCGGGTGATTTTACCGTCCTGCATGGCATTCATCAGGGGGCTGGGTACGAGCGCTTTTTCTGATGGACCTTCGGCTAAGAGGCGGGCGTAGTTCCAGCCGTATCGCAATGCCTCTTCGTTCATACCTGCGGTACCCTGGACGAGTAGCGTGGAGTCGCCGGAAATGGCTGCGGCGAGATGCTCCGAAACCCAGGTCTTGGCGGTGCCGGGAATCCCGATGAGCAGCAAGGCCCTATCGGTAGCCAGCGTAGCCACGGCGATTTCGATGAGGCGACGGTTGCCGTAGTATTTAGGTTCTATCTCAAAGCCATTGTCCAATTTTCCTCCGAGCAGGTAAGCGACCACCGACCAGGGAGATAATTTCCAGTTGGCCGGGCGCGGCTTATCGTCTGCCTTTTGGAGCGCTGCGAGTTCGGCGGCATAGTCTTGTTCGGCGTGAGGACGAAGGATTTGCGTAGTTGACATGGACTTGTTTTTGGCAAAAGTAGTTTAATCATCGGCGAATAAATCGCTTGCTATGCCGTCGGCAAAGTATTTTCCTTTCTTCGTCAGGCGAAAAATATCCTCGTTCCGCTCTATCATTTTTTCTGTGATAAATGGCGCTACAGTTTTTAAAAAATGAGCCTCAAATCCCAATTGCCTGATCTGCTGTAGGTCGCAGCCCCAGATGGTTCGCAGGCCGGTCATAATGTATTCGTCATAGCGCTGAGCCGGACTGAGGTTTTCTTTTTCAAAGGAAAGCTTCCCTTCCTTGATAGATTTAATATAAAGAGGGTTATTGGCGACATTCCATTGGCGACTTTGTCCATTAAAGGAATGGGCAGAGGGGCCGATACCTAAATATTTTTTCCCCTGCCAATAGCTCGAATTGTGGCGGGAGTAATGATTCGGCAAGGCAAAATTTGAAATTTCGTAATGCTCATAACCTTCTGCTTCCGTCCGCTCTATTAAAAATTCAAACTGTCGGACTCCTTGTTCATCGCTCACAGGAGGAACTTTTCCAGTTTTTATAAAATGAGCGAGCGCCGTTTTTCCTTCTACTGTCAGACAATAGCAAGAGAGATGAGGAATTTTTAAATTAAAAACCTGCTGAAGGTTGGCCGCCCATTGAGCGTCGGAAGTCGTCGGGGCGCCGTAGATAAGGTCTATGGTCAGGTTGTCGAAACCTTTGGCCTGAGCCTCCTGAATGCAGGTCAGAGCTTCGCCTGCATTGTGCGCTCTGTTCATAAACTTCAGGTCTTCATCTGAAAATGACTGTACGCCGATGCTGAGCCGATTGATGGGAGTCTGATATAAGTCCTTAATTTTTGTTAGTGTCAGGTCATCGGGGTTAGCCTCCAGGGTCGCTTCTATAGGCCTGGTGTCAGTATTTATTACAGAAAAATGTTTAAAAATTTTTTCAAAAAAAAGGTCTAAGTCCCGGATTCCGAGCACAGAGGGCGTCCCGCCACCGAAATAGACGGTCTCCAAAGGCTCTCCATCTAAATAGTCGGCCTGCCATTCGATTTCCTGAAGCATGGCAGAAACCATTTCGTCTTTCAACCTCAGAGAAGTGGAAAAGTGAAAATTACAATAGTGGCAAGCCTGTTTGCAAAATGGGATATGTAGATATAATCCTGCCATTAAAAAAGTAATGCTAAAATATAAAATTACTGATTTGACGGGGTTACTCTTTCGACTCTGCGGGCTTTTCAAATGCCGGTAAAGCCACAGATCCGGAGCTGTGACAAACGTCTCAATTTCAAATCTTTAAACTTTTTGGCCAAAATTAAGTTTTGTTCTATTTTTGCCGCTCGAAATGAAAGACCTGCTTCTTAGTGGAGAATTGGCGGCCAACTTTTTTACAGATTCTAAATTCTTTCTTGCCGGCTTTCTGCTTTTATCAGGACTTCACAATACCTAACCTAAAATTTTAAATCAAAAAAAATTATGGGCCAAAATTTAACGCTGATTATCTCGGTGCTTGGCGCTCTTGGATTGCTGTACACTTTTTGGAAAACCTCCTGGGTTAGCAAACAGGACGCAGGTAATGAAAGGATGCAAAAAATTGCATCTGCCATTTCTACCGGCGCAATGGCATTTCTCAGAGCAGAGTATCGGGTGTTGGCAATATTTGTCGTTATCGTCGCCGCTTTGCTGGCTTACAGTGGAAGCACGGAAGCAGAAAGCTCGTGGCTGATAGGTATCTCGTTCGTAGTAGGCGCTTTTTGCTCGGCAATGGCCGGTTACATTGGAATGAAGGTCGCCACTAAGGCCAACGTTCGCACCACGAGCGCTGCCCGCCACAGTCTTGGCAAAGCGCTTGAAGTTGCTTTTGCAGGCGGTTCCGTCATGGGTATGGCAGTTGTCGGCCTGGGTGTTCTCGGTCTGGGAATTCTCTTTTTTGCCTACAGTAGCTTAGACTGGGATGTCGTGAAAATTCTCAACGTCATCACCGGGTTTTCTTTTGGGGCTTCTTCTATTGCTCTCTTTGCGAGAGTTGGAGGAGGAATTTACACCAAAGCTGCCGACGTCGGCGCTGACTTAGTTGGAAAAGTGGAGGCCGGTATTCCGGAAGACCACCCGCTCAACCCCGCTACCGTTGCCGACAATGTCGGCGATAACGTCGGCGACGTTGCCGGTATGGGCGCCGACCTGTTTGAGAGCTACGTAGGTTCTATCGTCGGCACCATGGTGCTGGGTCTGGCCTTTATGGGCTCTGCTGAATTTATGGCAGACGGGCGCTTTGGTCAATTGAACGCCATTTTGCTTCCCCTGCTATTGGCCGGCATAGGTATCCTTACTTCCATTGGAGGTACTTTCTTCGTCAGAGTCAAAGAAGGCGGTAATCCGCAGACTGCCCTGAATACGGGTGTGATAGGATCTTCCATTATCATGGTGATACTGTCCTATTTTATCATTACCTGGCTTTTACCTGCAGAGTGGACTTACAGCGATATTCTTTATATCACTAATGGCGAGGCTACGGTGCGAACGCTGACCGCCAACGGTATTTTCATGGCTACGGTGATAGGTTTGTGCGCCGGCTTAGCTATTGGATTCATCACTGAATATTATACCGGCACCAACAAAAAACCTGTTATGGGAATCGTTCGCCAGTCGGGAACAGGCGTCGCTACCAATATTATTGCCGGTCTGGCAACGGGTATGATTTCGACGGTGCTGCCCACTCTCGTTTTGGCTGCTTCCATCATCGGCGCCTTCTATTTTGGAGGCCTCTACGGAATCGCCATTGCCGCTGTGGGAATGTTGTCGAATACTGGAATTCAGCTGGCAGTTGACGCTTACGGCCCTATTGCCGACAACTCCGGCGGTATTGCAGAGATGAGCGAACTGCCAAAAGAAGTCAGGGGTCGCACCGATAAGCTCGATGCTGTTGGAAATACAACCGCAGCCATTGGTAAAGGCTTTGCCATTGGTTCAGCCGCTCTGACCGCTCTGGCGCTCTTTGGCGCATTTATGACTTCCGCCAAAATAACTTCTATTGATATTTCAAAGCCATTGGTCATCGCCGGTCTTTTCATCGGAGGAATGATCCCGATGTTGTTTTCCGCTCTGGCAATGACTGCCGTTGGGCATGCCGCCATGGAGATGATTAAAGAAGTGCGCCGGCAGTTCAATGAAATTCCATCGCTAAAAGCCGCCCTGGCGATAATGCGCAAAAATGACGGAAAGGAGATGGCAGACTGGTCGGAGAATGACCTGAAGATTTTCCACGAAGCAGACGGCAAAGCAGATTATGCCCGCTGCGTTGAGATTTCAACCAAAGGAGCTATCCAGCAAATGATCATCCCCGGTCTGATTGCCGTGATTGTCCCTGTCGTGACGGGCTTCCTTGGCGGTCCTGAAATGCTGGGCGGCCTGCTCGCAGGTGTGACGGTCTGCGGCGTACTGATGGCTATCTTCCAGTCCAACGCCGGCGGCGCCTGGGACAACACCAAAAAGATGTTTGAAGAAGGCGTTGAAATCGATGGTAAAAAGTATTATAAAGGATCCGATCCACACAAAGCCGCTGTTGTCGGCGATACGGTGGGCGACCCATTCAAAGATACTTCCGGCCCGTCGCTCAATATCCTGATCAAGCTGATGTCCATCGTTTCATTGGTAATTGCTCCACTATTGTAAACGGTGTAATGGAATATATGCAGGCGTTTAGACGCTTGTTCCCGAACGTCCCCGGTAGATTGGTTTCTGCCGGGGACATTTCGTTATTCTAGGCAACTTCGATGATAATAATGTTGGACAGGCATCACACTACTATACATTTTTGAAAACTGAGTGATTTTTAGTGCTTAACATACCAAGTACATAAGCAATAAATTTGATGAAACTAAAACATACAGAGGTCAGGACTGCCAGTCCCTCAGGTTTTTACGGCTCCTAATCCGTAAGATTTATGCAGTTGCGTGAATTTGCGTGGGTCAGGAGGAAGCATAGTGTTGAATTTAGGTACTCAAACCTACGTTTCTTCCTGCCTTTTTCAAAAATGTATAGTAGTCTGGACAGGCATATTCTTTTCTCCAAAACTTAAAATACCTGCCATAAAAAATTAACTTACGTTCTCCCGCTTTTACTACTTACCTTTTTCCATTATTCCCTATTCGCACAAAAATGAGCTGAGCTTAGCCTTGGCGTCGGCGTCAATTACACCCTTAACGAATCAGACCATCTTGTAAATGAAATGGGTGTTCAGGCAGCCTGCTACGTCCCAGTTTTTTATAAATCAGAATTTTCATTGGGCGTGGAATTTGATGCTTCCTACTTCTTTTCCAATACACAGCCTGCCCTGATAGCGCCGCTACCGGTAATAGACTTCCCTGAAAGTACTGTTAGATATGAATCGAATACCGAACTGCAACAGGATAATTTTTCCCTTTTGACTGAGCCGAGATTTACATTTTCTCTCTGGGACAAACTTCAACTCAGCCTTTCGCCGAATGTGGGTTTGATGTTTTAATAGACATTGCCAAAGTTGAAGATGCGGAGCGATTGAAGAAGTAATTCAGCAATAATTCTCCATTGGGCGAGTCTCCTTCTGGATGACTCAACCAATTGTTTTTCTGCGCGAAAACCGCATCAGTCTAACCCCCTCGTCGCTCCCCCGGCCTATAAATCTCCTCTGCCCGTTTTTCCACGTCTTCCCGATAGAAGGCAACGTCTTTGAAATTCGCATCTACATAGCGCTGAGCCTGGTCGGAAAAGTGTGGCGATTTAGGGTCGCCACTTTGACCGCCGGCCAGCAGGCTTTTGGCTTTTAGCTTTCGGCCGAACTCCACTACTGCTACGAAGCTGTTGCCGGAGGTACCGTAGATTCGCTTTGAACCTTTGTAAGAGTTAGCTCCAAATGAAGCCAGGGCGCCCCATCTTCCAGAAGCCATTCCCACCGGCAGGCTGGGCTTTGAATCATCGAAAGGCTGTTCGATGTCGCCCGACAGTCGTTGGAAGCGGTTGATGGTTCCCCAGGGCGTATTCCAGTCGCCAAAATCGGCAATGAGTTTTTCCACCGCCTGGACGAAAATGGCGAGGCGCTCTTCCTGGGGAGACTGGGCTGCGAAATAATTAATGCGCTCCATGCCCCACCACCCTGCGGGAGCTGTTCCCTTCGCTTCGTAGAGTCTGCCGTAGTAATGCGCCAGCGACATGGCTACCGATTCCGTGGATGTGGTAAAGTCCCATTTTTGCAGCACTTCGATGGCCGGCGCCAGAGCAGGGTCTTTTTTCGGCGATTGCTCCCAGGCTTGCAACAGGCCGGGGATGAGAACTTCAAAAGCTGGAAGTACGGGATCGTAAGCGGTTTCAATCAATTTATCGAGGGTAAAGTCGCGAGCTTCCCTGAGCAGCCGCACGGCGTGGATACCCCGAAAGTTTTCGCCGGGCAGTTGCATGTAGTTCGGGTAGTCTCCGGGTCTGGGACTGTATTCGCCGGCGCAGGTAAAGGGCGTGGAATTGCAATTTTGCAGCCAGCCATTAGGTGGATTTTCGACGATGATGCATTCGCTCAGTTCGTGTAGTCCCTGCCAGTCCGTCGCCGGATTGGCGCCATCCACGGGTTTTGAATAGTCGAACATGGTATCGCGGCGGGGGATGAAATTGCCGTGGTAGTAGGCGATATTGCCCTCCGCATCGGCAAAGACGGTGTTGTTAGAGGAGTTCGTTCGCATGTTCATCATTTCCCGAAATTCCTGATGATTGCTAAGCTTAGTGCGCAGATATGACTGGGCGAGCGCATTGACGGGATCCCACATCATAGCAGTCGCTACCCAGTGATCGCCCGACTGGTGCGTGACAGGGCCGTGATGTGTTCGGTAAATGGGAAAATTCCTTTTCTTCCATTGCGAACCGTCTATGTATTTCAAAGTCGTCTCCAATTTGACGACCGGCCGTTTTTCCTCCCCGTATTGGTACATATAGCGGCCATTTTCTTTTTTTACTTTTTCCAAAAATTCATCTATCACATCCGTATAGGACGAGGTGTGCATCCAGCCCGTTTTTTCATTAAATCCCTGATAGACAAAAAATTGTCCCCAGGTAACAGCTCCGTAAGCGTTCAGGCCTTCTTCGCTGACTACGTGAACTTCCGGGCGGAAATAAAACGAGGTGTGTGGATTGATGAGCAACATGGCATTGCCGGAGCTTGTCAGTTTCCCAGAAATGGCAAACCCGTTAGAACCGACCGGCTCGTCAAAAGAATCGGGGTGGGGCGTCTTTCTACCGAAGCCCGACATCCCCAGCGACTGGTCGCCTCCGTAAAATGCTTGTATTCCTCTGATAGAGATTCGCTCAATATCCCCGCCGATAGAGCCTTCGCTGAAATACATGGGAAACCAAGGCTCAAAATGAGTGAGCAGTTTTGGCTTCACTTCCGGGTGGGTGTACAGGTAATAATTAACGCCATCGGCAAATGCATCACAGAGCTTTTTGAGCCAGGCGGGACTTTTTTCGTAATGGGCTATAGCCTCTTTTTCAGTCATAAAAAGCTGGGCGCGTAGGTCGCTGTACAATTCCTTTTCCCCTTCTACCTCGGCTAATCGCCCGATGGCGCGCAGGTAGTTTTGCTCTATTCTGTTGAAGTCGTCTTCACACTGCGCATACAACAAACCGAACACGGCGTCCGCATCTGTCTTCCCGTAAATATGCGGTATGCCGAAATCGTCGCGAATGATGGTAACTCTTTCGGCCTGTACTTTCCAGCGGGTATGCTCTGCGGCACTTTGAGTGACTTTACAGGAAGGCATAAGAAAGAGAATGAGCAAAATATAAAAAATGCGGTAAATCATTTTGGCTGGCGCTAAGTGTTATTGAATGTTTTTAACCAGTTGCAAGTTTAGCGATTTCAACAGGCAGAATCTAAATATTTAGCATTTACAGGTAGCCGGTGAAAGCGGGTAAGAAGCCAAAAAGTCCTTACTTTCGCCCCGCTTCTGCCACAGGCGAAGGATAAATCCATGCTAAGAACTTCGGCAAAAATTATATCCGTTATTTTTCATCCGCTATTGGCGGTGACCTATATGCTCCTGATGTTGTTGCTATCCAATCCCTATCAGTTTGGCGTACACACCTTTGCGGAACAATGGAAGTTTATACTGCTCGTCTTTTCATCCACCTTCATCATGCCCGCTTTTGCCGTCGTCATGCTGAAAGCTGTAGGTCTGGTAAAGTCTCTTGAGCTTAAAGATCGCTACGAACGCATTGGCCCCTATATCATCACGGGTATCTTTTATCTCTGGATGTTCATCAATTTCAAAAATAACCCCGTCATTCCCCGTTCTTTTGCCGTTGCAGTACTGGGAGCGACGATTGGACTGTTCGCCGGTTTTTTTGTCAATAATTTCACAAAAATCAGCGCGCATGGAGTGGGGATGGGCGGACTAGTGGGGCTGGCGGCTATCAGCACCGGCTTTTTCAATTTCGACACCTTTACGCTCAATCTCGGCTGGTTAGGACTTTTTGAAATCAGCACCAACTTCGTTATGATAACCTGTATTATCCTTGCAGGCGTCGTCTCCACTGCCCGCCTGTATTTGGAGGCTCACACGGAAAAGCAATTGTACTTCGGACTGGCTGTCGGCTTTGTGTCCCAATGGGTTGCACTGGCATTTCTTTTCTGACAGAAGGAGCTACCAGTATATTTTTTAGAAAAATTCAAAAATCAATCCTCCAACTCTGTACGAGACGCCACTTCAAGGCTCCAGGCTTCCGCCCGCTCTGCAAAGAGAACTTTGGTGTTTTCCCAGGTTGTTTGAAATAGAGAAGATTGACGGTACTGTTCTAAAGCCGATTCATTTTCCCAAAAACTGAGGGTAAAGAAGATATTGGGTCGGTTGATGTCCCGCAACAATTCCAGGTGAAGGCAGCCTTCAAAGGCTCTTATTTTCATTTTACTTTTTTCAAAAAGCCCTATGAATTCGGAAGCGGCATCTTCCCGAAAAGTAAGTTTGACAATTCGCTTAAGCATGATTCTTTCAGATTTAAAAACCCTCTTAGACGGCTATGTGGAGCAATACAACTGCCCGGATTTTATTGAGGAAGACCCTGTCAGTATCCCCCACCGGTTTGTGAAACTGCAAGATATTGAAATCTCCGGTTTTTGGACGGCCATGCTTTCCTGGGGGATGCGCAAGACGATAATCAACAAGGCCAATGAGCTGATGGCATTGATGGAAAACGCTCCTCACGACTTCATCATTCACCACACGGAGAGAGATCGGCAGAAGTTTTTGTCTTTTAAACACCGCACTTTCCAGGCTACAGATACGCTGTATTTTTTAGAATTTTTCCAATGGTTTTACCAAGACCATTCATCATTGGAAGAGGCGTTTTTAAAAAATAATTGGGTAGAGAATAAACACATCGGGATGGGGTTGGAAGGTTTTCATCACTTGTTTTTCAGTCTGCCGGACGCTCCGCAGCGAACCCGCAAGCACGTGTCGTCGCCGGCTTCCAGCTCGTCCTGCAAGCGTCTGAATATGTTCCTGCGCTGGATGGTACGCGATGATGGACGGGGTGTGGATTTTGGCCTTTGGAAAAAAATAAAGCCCTCCCAATTGCTTATTCCCCTTGACGTGCATGTTGATCGGATTGCTCGCCGACTGGGTCTGTTGGAACGCAGACAAACCGACTGGCAGGCCGTGTTGGAGCTGACGGAAAAACTTCGGCAGCTCGATCCAGACGACCCCGTGAAATACGACTTTGCCCTATTTGGCTTAGGCGTTTTGGAAAAAAAGAAAACGGGCAGTTCTTTTTAAAAAGAACTGCCCGTCGGCGAATTTATTTAAACCTTACAGTTTATCTGTTGATGGCCAGCTTTTTAGCAACTACCTGATTTCCAATAACTATTTTAACCAGATAAATGCCGGAAGTCTGTGCGGATAAGTCGAGCGTAACGGCGCCTGTGCTCATGTCGCTGTGCGGGAAGCGGGCTGCCAGTCTGCCGCTCATGTCGAAAACAACAATGTCCACTTCCTGTGCCTGTGTATCTTCTAAAGCTAAAGTCACCCAGCCATTGGCGGGATTTGGATAGAGATTGATTTTACTTTCCATGCGGCGATCTATGGTCATGGTGACTGATTCTACCGTGAAGACGAGGCTTGCTTCGCAGCCATTGCCATCCGTAATAATCAGCGTGTAATCGCCTGCGGATAATCCGTACACATTGGCATCTGTAGAAACGACTGCTCCCTGTGCATTCAGCCACTGGTAGGAGTAATCGCCGGCGCCTCCGCCAACTTCGATTTCTATTGAACCGTCATGGGCATTGTCCGTATCCGGTTCGATTGCGATAACGGAAACAGAAATATCAGTCGGTTCGACGATGGTGAACGATGCTGTTTCCTGGCATCCATCCTCGTCGGTAACTGCGACGGTATAATCCCCGGCAGCGAGATTTTCGATAGACGAAGCGGTTGCGCCGTTGCTCCAAAGGTAGGTGTAGTTGGCAGCGCCACCCGTTGCGACGACTGTTGCGCTACCGTCTTCGATTGAAGCACAGGTTATCTGTGTTGTAGTTACATCTAAACTCATTTCCTCTGGTACGGTGACTGTGAAACTACAGGTTGCAGAGTTTCCATTCTGATCTGCTACCACAACGCTCACTTCAGAAACCCCGGCTGGGAAGCTTGATCCGCTGGCCGGGCCGTTCCACTGGTAGTTCAAAACGCCGGAGCAATTATCTGAAGCTGTTACTTGATAAGTAGCTACCGGCTCGCAATAAGACAGCACCAAATCGGCAGGACATTCGACAACCGGAGCGGTGGCGTCTTCTACTTTCACGATGGCAGTGCCAGAGGCGCTGTTACCGCTTGCATCTGTTATCGTCAGCACAACGGCGTTATTTCCCAGATTGCTGCAATCGAAAGAGGCAAGGTCAATAGACATATTGGCGATGCCGCAGTTATCGCTGCTGCCGTTGTCTAACATCTCCGGAGTAATGGAAGCTTCTCCATTTTCATCTAAATAGACGATGATATCCTGGATGATGATATCGGGTAACTGTTCGTCCAGTACTGTGACGATTGCTGTAGCGGCACTAGAATTACCTGCACCGTCTGTCACGGTCAATGTTACTTCGTTCTCGCCCAAATCATCGCAGGTAAAGCTGCTCTGACTAATGGACATTCCAACAATACCGCAGTCATCGCTGCTGCCACTGTCTAAGTCTGCCGCCAAAAGCTTGGCCTCTCCATCTGAATTGAGAGTCAGCGTTAGATTATGCGCTACAGCCACGGGCGCTTCGGAGTCATTGATGCCGATTTCGACTTCTAAGGTGGCGGCGCAATCATTCAGGTCAGAAACGGATACGGTGTAAGTACCTGGCTCCAGATTGGAAACGCCTGCTGTCGTTTCGCCATTCGACCATTTATAAACGTAAGTTTCCGTTCCTCCCTGAGCTGTGACTGTAGCCAAACCATTAGCGCTACCGCAGTCTGCATCGGCAAATTCCGTCACCTCAACCGAAAGTGTGCTTGGTTCGAGGATGGTTACTTCGGCGATAGCCGGGCAATTGACGGCGTCAGAAACAGTTACGGTGTAGGTGCCTGGATTAAGGTTGCTGATCGTTGCCGTAGTTTCCTCGTTCGACCAATTAATAATGTATGGCGACAGACCGTAAGACAGGACGACGGTGGCCTGGCCATCGTCGGCTCCATTGCAACTGATATTATAGGCGGTTACGTCGGCAATCATTGCACAGGCATAAGGCGCTACCGGGACAGTTTGTACGGAGGTACATCCGTTGGCGTCGGTTACTGTGACGGAGTAGTTGTCAGAAGACAGACCATTGATAGTTTGCGTCGTTTCTCCGTTGCTCCATTCATAAGTGAATGGTTCTGTGCCGCCTGTAGGGTTGGCAGTTGCCGTTCCGTCGTCTGCTCCGGCCGACGTGACAGCGGTCGAAGTAGCGTTCGGATTGAGGAAGGCCGGCTGTAGAATTTCAATAGAAAGAGCCACCTCGCAATTGTTGGCGTCGTTGACAGTTACGCTATAAGTACCGGGAGACAGGTCTGTAATCACATCGGTTGTTTCACCATTAGACCATTCGAAGGTGAAAGGCTCAGTAGCGTTATTCAGGTGAATGGAAGCGGAGCCATCATTGGCGCCGTTGCAACTGACATCTTCTTTAGCTGAGTTGGCGATAACGCTACAACCAAAGGCGTTGACGGTTACGGTGCTAACTTTTGTACAGCCATTTTCATCCGTCACTGTCACCGTATATGCGCCGGGTTCCAGATCGGTGATGGTCTGAGTTGTCTCTCCATTGCTCCATTCGAAGGTATAGGCGCCCGTACCTCCCACCGGCTCGGCAGTAGCCGAACCATCGTTGCTTTCAGGCGCTGTTTCAGCTGTAGCAGAAGCATTTACCAAAATCACATCCGGCTGGGTAATGACGATGGTCTCGGTAGTTGCGCAATTTTCGCCATCCGTCACCGTGACGGTATAAGTACCTGCACTGAGGTTCTGGGCAGTAGCCGAGTTTTCGCTATTTGACCAGGCATAAGTGTAAGCGCCATTGCCGCCCCCGCCTTCAACGGTAGCCGAACCGCTAGAGCTTCCATAGCAAAGTATATTGTTGACTTCCAGAATTTCAGCGGTAACAGGCGCTGTCAGCGTCACCAGAGATTCGTCGGTATTGGTGCAGCCTGTATTTTTATTTGTGACTGTAAGCACATAAGTACCGGTAGCATCTACGGTCGGGGTCAGGGTATTTTCTCCTGATACAATATTGCCGTCGTCGGTCGTCCATTCGTAAGTGTATTGGTTGCCGCTGGAGGAACTGGTTCCATTCAACACTACAGAAGAAGTATTGCAATTCAAGACGCCATTGGCGCCTGCATTTGCCGTCGGCTGTGTCGTGTTTTGATTGACAATGGCCGTTGCATTTTTGGTACAACCGTTGGGAGCTGTAACTGTGAGAATATAGTTTCCTGTCTCGCTTACTTCTGGAGATTGTTCATCAGATGTAAATCCATTCGGCCCTGTCCATGAGAAGCTTACGTCGGGAGTAGAGGAGCCTCCCTCTAATACGACAGCATTGGTTGTACAGGTCAGGGTTCCACCTTCGGCGGTAGCTTCTGGCTGCGCAGTATTTGTTTCAACGGTTGCCGAAGCTGTGCTGGTGCAGCCATTGGCAGTGCTGGTCACGGTCAGCGTGTAAGTTCCAGCGGTGGAAACAGTTGGATTTTGCTGGGTGGAGCTGTAGCCGTTTGGCCCAGCCCAGGCGTAGCTTACTCCGGCTCCCTGAGAGCTTCCCCCCAATTGGATGGAAGACGCGGCGCAGGTGATTTCACCTCCTGTCGCTGTTGCCCCAGGCCCTGCGTTACTGCCGGTAACGGTAGTTGACGATGTAGCAGAACAGCCATTCGAAGTATTAGAAACCGTCAGGGTATAGGCGCCGGCGGCATTGACGACCGGATTGAGGGTTGTGGCGCCAGAAACGATGTTGCCGCCCACTGTCGTCCACAGGTAAGTAATATTGCTGCCCGATGAGCCTGAACCGTTCAAGGTTATTTGTTTCAAACTACAGGTAATGACGCCGCCGCTACCTGCCGAAGCCTCGGGCAAATCGATATTTGAAGTAACGATCGTGGAAGCAGTCGCCGAGCAATTGTTTGCATTATTGATGACCAACAACTCATAAGTGCCAGGAGCATCTACGATACATTCGTCAAGACTGAGGTGTCCAGATACGATATTGCCGTTGATAGTTGTCCAGACGTATGTGAATTCCGAACCCTGAGATGTCCCCTGACCGCTAAGCGTTAACTCAGGGGCTGTGCAACTCAATGGTTCCGGAGCGGATGCTGCCGCTGTAGGAATAGTCGGTGGATCTACAACAATCCCGTTGATTTGTGTATAGCATCCTTTCCCATCAGTAACAGTAACGCTATACACTCCGGGAGCTACATTATAGAGATTTTGACCGTTGGTTCCATTGCTCCATAAAAAGGAATAACCAGGCGTACCGCCGGAAACAGTCATTTCAATAGAGCCTCCAATCCCACCGCAACTGGCTGGAGTTATATTGCCGAGATTGGCAGAAAGAGGAGCGGCAGGCTGGTTGACAAAAATAGGCCCGAGGGTTTTTGTTCCACCAAGTGAGCCGGTAACGGTGACAGAATAAGAGCCGGCTGGAATACCTGTGATACTCTGGGTGGTAGCGCCATTACTCCATTGGAAAGTATAAGGAGAAATACCTCCCAGAGTGGTGATGATGATGGAGCCGGTGCTTTCACCGTAGCAATCAATGTTTATCACAGTTTGTGCTTCCATTGATGGAGCCGAACATCCCTTACCAAACTCCCATAATTGCTGCGTCGGCTTTTGCCCCACCTCATAGATGGTTCTGTCCGGGCAGATTCCGTAAATGGTAGGCCAGTAGTTGATGTGGTAGGCGCCGGTTTGTGAAGAATTATTAATAATAGGATAAGGCGTACCGGCCACCCAGTTTCCCTGCGTACCGCCTACGCAGCCGGCAGGCCCATAAAGGCAGGCTTCATTCGTCGAAGCGTCGCCTTCAATCATAAATACTCTTACATTGTTGGTGCCGGAAGGACCGTATTGGTAAAAGAGATTTTCAAAGGCGCCTGAGTTGTGATAAGACCAACAAGGCCCGCACCAGGTGGCTGAAAAGTCGAGATAGACAATCTTTTCCTGATCCAAATAATCGTAAAGCGTGTGGGGTACGCCGTCGAGGTCGGTCATTGTCCAGTTTGGCGCTGTGCTGCCATCGGGTAATTGCGCAAAAACTAATGGAGTAGAAAAGATTAGGAAGATGATCAGCGGGAAGAGCCGCTTTTCAAATTTGGCGCGTAGCGCACCGGGGACTTGCCTCGTAGAAGCTTTGTCACCTTGGAGGTTGTACTGCGTTCTCATGTCAGATGTAGAGTTTTTCACCTAAAGCAGGTTATTTATTAATGATAATTAGAAAATGTGGTATCAATTGGTGAGGTTTTTTCAGGAGGCTTTATCGCTTTAACTTTTTTTAAAAAACAAAAAAACAGAAATATGGAAATTTCTCAAAATTTGATTTGGAAGGCAAGGTAAGAAAAATTGAATCTGAACAGATTTTATTAATCTATTTTTGACAGGAAAATTACTCCTGGATGTAAATACGCTTCACTCGCTCGGAGATCGTGGTGAATATTTCGTAGGGAATTGTTTCTAAGCAATCTGCCAGCTCCTGCACCGGCAGTTCTTTTCCGAAGATAATGGCTGAATCGCCCTCCTTTGCCTCTGGAATATCCGTGACATCCACCATAGTCATGTCCATGCAAACGTTGCCCACTATTGGAGCTTTTTTATTTTGAATTAATACGCTGTATCGCCCGCTTCCGGCTCTTCGGAGCAGGCCGTCGGCGTACCCGATACTCAATGTGGCAATGCGCATAGGGCTGTCGGATTTCCCCAGTCGACCATAACCTACCGTTTCTCCTGGTTCTAAGTTTTTGATTTGGGAGATAGAAGCCTTCAAGGTATTAACTGTTTGCAAATGTGGCTGTATGATGTTGCCGCTGTCTATTCCATAAAGCCCTATGCCCAATCGCACCATGTCCATTTGATATTCCGGAAAGCGAATGATACCGCCCGAATTGAGGATATGCCGGTCGGGCCGATAGCCAAGTCCAACGACTAAGGTGTCGTATATTCGGTTAAACCGTCTGACTTGTTCCCTGGTAAATTCATCGTGTAGAGGCGACTCGCTTGCAGCTAAGTGAGAAAAGATGGATTTGACGCTTAGCAGGGAAGGGCGCTCTTTCATCCAACGGATAACTTCTTCCAAATCTTCCTGCTCAAAGCCGAGGCGATGCATGCCCGTATCAATTTTCAAATGAATGGGAAAAGACTGCGGGTAGGGCCATTCTGTAGGCCAGGAGCCGCCTGTGAATTGGCGCTGAAAGAAAGTTGTGAAATCCTTCAACAGTTTCAGGCTATAAATTTCCGGCTCTAAGCGATACCTGACGAAGGCTTCAAAGGTTGCCTCTTCCGGATTCATAATCATGATGGGCAATTGGATCCCGGCTTTCCGCAGCTCTACGCCTTCGTCGGCGTAAGCCACGCCTAAATAGTCAAGGTGCTGAAACTCAAGTAGTTTTGCCACTTCTATACTCCCGCTTCCATAGGCGCCGGCTTTCACCATAGCCATGAGTTTGACGCCAGGCCGTAGGCGCGTCTGATAGACCCGCAGATTGTGGAGCAGGGCGGTCAAATTGATTTCGAGAGTAGTCTTATGAAATTTAATGGTCAGGCGACTGGCAATGCGCTCGAACTCGAATCGCCTGGCGCCTTTCAGCAGAATAGCCTCATCCCGAAAGACTAAGCGATGAAAGGCTTCCAGAAAAGCAGGCGTATTTTCAAAAAACAGCGTCTCCAGATCCTGGGGTAAGAATTGTTCCAATATGGCTACCTCCCTCCCGATGCCGATGAGCCGGTCAATTCGCTTTTCCAACAGTAGCTCCGCCACCCTCCTATAAAGCTGATCCGGCGATTGTCCACTCTGTAGGATGTCTGAAAAAATGAGCGTCCTCTTAGTCGCTTTGCTCTGTTGTTCTAAAAAATCCAGCGCAATTTTCAGGGAAGTCAGGTCGGAGTTGTAGCTGTCGTTGATGATGATGCAGCCATTCACGCCTTCCCGCAGGTCGAGCCGCATGGCGACCGGCTCCAATTGCCTCATGCGTTGGACAATGGTTTGGAGCGGGACGCCTGTGAGCGACAAAAAGGCAAAGCAGTGGAGGGCGTTTTCTATAGACGCTGCATCGGTGAAAGGGATGCTTACCGTAGCTCTGTCGGAAGAAGCTGGGGAATTGTTTTTGTTTAAAGCATTCGATGGTATGGAAAATAAAAATGGAAGAGAAGGAGTTGCCAATTGAATTTCCGTCCAGGCGCCCATCGTAGAAATATTCAGGATATTCAAATCGGCGGGTTTGCCGCCAGCCGACCAGGTGAAAAAACGAATAGTCGGGCTTTCTTTTTTTAGCTCGTCCATGGCCTTTTCTACCCGCTCGTCGTCGCGACAGAAAATGAGGGCTTTGCAGGTTTTGAATAGCAGCAGTTTTTCTCGAAGCTTTGTCCTTAGGTCTGGGAATCCTTCGCTGTGCGCTTCACCGATGTTGGTGAAAATTCCAATGTCGGGAGCTATGATTTGAGCCAGTTTTTTCATTTCTCCGACCTGAGAAATCCCGGCTTCGATCAGCGCAAGTTGGCGCCCCTTCGAAATTTGAAGAACTGACAGGGGAACTCCTGTTTGGGAATTATAACTCCTGGGGCTGCGCACAATGGAGTAGTCTTCGTGCAATAATTGGAATAGCCATTCTTTGACTATCGTCTTGCCGTTGCTGCCTGCGATGACGGCGACTGGTAAATCATACTGCCGCCGATGCCAGGCAGCCAGCCAATGGAAGGCTGTGTGAGTATTTTTTACAAAAATAAAATTTGCATCGGAATAGGAAGCGCCTTCCTGCGCATCGTGAAGAGGCGGCTTTTCATCCTTTGTTGCCTGTTCTTCGGGAAGACTAGATATGATGAAGTTGCGCACCCCGCTTTGATAGAGATCGCCGATGAATTCGTGTCCGTCGTAACGCCGGCCCTTCAGCGCAATAAACATGGAGCTGGCCGGAAAGATAACCTGCCTGCTGTCGAGCAGTATGTGCTCAACAACAGTTTTGGAGGGAGGATCAGATAGAAAATGCCCTCCGACGACTTCTGCTATTTTCTGAATCGAATAGCGCATTTTTTTTAAAAACTCTCCTGAAACCCTGTTGGGTAAGTTTTTTTAAAAAAAGGACTTTTGAAAAATAAGACTGTTTTTAGTTCCAATGTATAAAATACTTCCCAGGCAGAGGCCAAAGGAACTCGCCCGCTACTGTATTTCAATTCCCATTTGCTGCATCAGCAGGGTGGCGTTGAAACTCTTACTGACGCCGTTTTTCAATTTATAGTCAAAAAACAATTCCCCGTCTTTTACTTCTACCTCCATGCAGAGATTTTCAATGGCTCCGCCGGAGTCTGCTTCAAGGCGTCCGAGTTCGAGGTCGTGAGTAGCGATGAGGCCGCCGCCTTTTAAGCGGATTAATTGCTCAATGAGGGCTCTGGCGCCTGTGTGCCGATCTACGGAATTGGTGCCTTTCAATATTTCATCGAGCAGGAAGAAAACGGGGAGGGTATTTGCTTTCGGCGCCTGCGCCTGCTCTGCGGCCTGGATGATGACTTTGAGGCGTTTCAGCTCGGCATAGAAGGAAGATGTGTTCTCGTGGAGGTCGTCGCGGGTGCGCATGCTGGTGAAAATTTGCAGAGGAGGGAGCGTCATTTTTTGAGCGCATACAGGAGCGCCTGCCTGCGCCAGCACTACGTTCAAACCGACGGTACGAAGGAAGGTGCTCTTTCCCGCCATGTTTGAGCCGGTGATGAGTTTGATGTGCCCCTGGATGGGCATGGCGATGTCGTTTGCTACTCGTTTGGCCGGATGGATAAGGGGATGGCCCAGTTCAGTTGCCTGTAAAGCAGAACTGGATTTTAGCTCAGGTAATACCCAGGCGGGGTTGTTGAACCACAGGTTGGCGAAGCTGCTCAAAGCTTCAAACTCCTGGAGCGCTTCGAACCATTCCGGCAGGCGGCGATGCAGTCTGGCCTTCCATTTTTCCAGGCGATACACCCATAGCAAATCCCAAAGGATGCTGATATTCAGGAAAATGGCAAAGATGTTTTCTCTGACATTCAACTGTTTTATGATATAGTCAAGTCGCTGAATATGGACTGAAGATTTTTGGCCATTGTCGAGGAGGGTGTTTTGTAGCTGGGTCAGCCGGGGAGATTGAAAAGCGCCGCTTTCGATTAGAGCCAGAAGGCGGGCATAGGCTCTGAGTACTCCTGCCGCATGGGTAGTGCGCAAATGGATTTGATCCACCTGCTCATTCGTTTTTTTTAAAATAAGACCTGCCGGCAGGAGAAAGAGCAAAGCAAATTGCCAGGGCACAAAGAAATACCATAGCAGTATAGCCAGCACAGTCCAGCAGGGTATGGCCGCCAACGCCAGTGTCCGGATGCGATTCCCCCGCACGATGTTGTCGTCCTTCAGCCAGCTTTCGAGTAGTTGCAAATGCCGGGGATCGTCCTTGATACCGTGACCAAATGCCTGGAAATGCTGCCGCCAGTTGAGAAGGGGACGCAGTTCTGAAATGGCCTGTTGACGGGCTTCTATTTCGGAAAACGGCGCCGGCCTGCACAGATAATCGCTTAGGCGCCGGCGACCCAATACGGTAGTAGCCCGGCAGCTAAGTTGAAAAAGGGAGTGTTTGCCAAATACATCCAAATCGAGCGTGTAGGGGTGATCGGCATCTTCGAACTCCTCCCCCAAAGGAAATTGCTCCGTCTGATGGTTCAGCGCAGCAATTTCTCCCGCACAAATTGCAGCTAATCGCTCCAGATGTTCAGCTTCATTCTGCATTCGCTGATGCCATTGCATCAGGCGGTAAAAGCCTAACAAAAAAAGCGCGACAAAAGAAATGGCTACTAACCAGTGGATTTTGAAAAGGAGAATGAATAAAGCGATTCCTACAATAAATATTACTAATCGCAGGATGGAAAACCTGTCGTAGCGTTTGTGAAGGGTCAGAGCTTCAGCAGTGAATTTAGCCTGTCGCTCCCTGTATTCATTGGTGAGTTTTTCCACGTTATTTTTAAAAATGAAGCAAATAAACGAAAAAGGAAAGATAAAGAATATTGGCTAAGAGGCAATCGCAAATGCAGGCGGCGCTCATCATGCCTCGTTTTTTCTCAATCTTTCTTCAATTTCCTTCATCACCGCCCAGGCTACCTGGAGCGCTTCATGTCCCTCCTCCAGGGTGACTACCGCAGGACTGCCGTTTGAAATGCTCTGTGCCAGCGCCTTTAATTCTTCCAAAATGGCATTTACAGGTTTGGGTGGCGGCATTTCCATAGTGATGATTTTGCTACCGCCCGGGATTTTTAGTTCAAAAGCGTTGGAGGGAATATCGCCGCCGTTGAATTCTGACATGCGGAGTATCTGGGCATTTTTTTCCAAAAAATCGAGGCTGAGGTAGGCGTCTTTTTGAAACAGTCGAACCTTGCGCATTTGCTTCATTGAAATACGGCTGGCGGTAAGGTTGGCGACACAGCCGCTTTCAAATTCAATGCGGGCGTTGGCGATATCCGGAGAGTTGCTCACTACGGCGACCCCGCTGGCGCTGATGCTTTTCACGGGCGACTTCGCCAAATGCAATATGATGTCAATGTCGTGAATCATCAAATCCAGGACGACGGGAACGTCGGTACCTCTTGGATTAAAACTGGCTAAGCGATGTGCCTCCACAAACATGGGCTTGAGCGGTACCGAACTGACGGCGAGCATTGCCGGATTGAAGCGCTCTACGTGACCGACCTGGGCGACAATTCCGCGTTCTCTGGCCAGGGCAACGAGGGCTTTGGCCTCGTCGGGAGTTTCAGTCACCGGCTTTTCGATAAAAACGTGTTTGCCCTTTTCAATGGCTTTTTTCGCCAATTCAAAATGCGTGGTGGTAGGCGTTACGATGTCCACGACGTCCACGTCGTCGAGCAGCTCATCGAAACTGTTGTAGGCTCGCAATCCATGTGCTTCCGATACCTGTCGGACGGTTTCGGGATTGATATCAAAAAAGCCGGACAGGCGGTAAAACTCCTCTAATTGAAGAAGGCAGTTCAGATGAATTTTGCCGAGATGACCTGCGCCAAGTACGCCTATTTTTAGCATAAGTATTCGTAATTACGGGTCTGGGATTGGTTCCGCAAAAGTAGAGTTTGAATTGGATCCGGGTATCCGCCGGAATTATGGATTTCAAAACAAACTTTACCTTTGCCAACTTATTTATTTTTTAAAAAACTCCTTTTTCCCCATTGTTTTTTGAAGAAACAATCAATAAACTGCGGTGGATAAGGATCTGCGAGAATGATTAAGCGTCTAAACATTCGCAATTATGCCATCATTGAAGAACTGGAAATACAATTTCCCGATGGCCTTACCATTATCACCGGTGAAACAGGGGCGGGCAAATCTATTTTGCTGGGCGCCCTTGGCCTCATCATGGGCGACAGAGCAGATTTGAAGGCGCTGTATAAGGATTCGGAAAAATGCGTTATCGAAGGCATTTTCGATTTAGAGGGGTATGAATTGAAGGGTTTTTTTGAAGAAAATAACCTCGACTATTTTAATGAATGCGTCATAAGGCGGGAATTGTCGCCTAATGGAAAGTCCAGAGCTTTTGTCAATGATACTCCAGTCACCTTAGACGTTTTGCGAAAACTCACCGGCTCGCTCGTGGATCTGCACGAACAATTCGACACGCTCGACATCCACAATGTTTCTTTCCAACTTCGGATGATAGATGCGCTGGCGGACAACAAAGCCCTCCTTGATGAATACCAGGCGCATTTTAGACGGCTCACTCAGGCCAGGCGCAAAATAGAGAAACTTAAATTGCAGGCAGAGCGCTCTGGGCAGGAAATTGATTTTCTTAATTTCCAGCTTGCGGAATTCGATAAAGCCGAATTAATTGCCGACGAGCAGGAGCGCCTTGAAGAAGAATTACAACGCCTCACTCATGCGGAAGAAACCAGGCGAACCCTTTCCGCTGCTTTTCATCACCTCAGCGAAAGCGACACGCCTTTGACGGGGCAATTGGTGGAGGTGGCGCGACAGATTTCCGGGGTGAAAAAATTTCATCCGAAAATACCTGCTTTGGTTCAGCGCCTGGAAAGCCTGGCGATTGAGTTGGAGGATATCTCCGGTGAGTTTGAGAAAATAACGGAAAGCACCGCATCCAATCCCGAGCGCAGTCTCGAAATTCAGGAGCGACTCGACATCATCTACCGTTTGGAAAACAAACACAGGGTTGGCTCGGTGGCTGAGTTGCTGACCATTCAGGAGGATTTTCAAAATCAGCTCTATGCGATAGGAGACCTTTCTTCCGAAATAGAGGCATTAGAAAAAAGTATAGCCGAACAGGAGAAGAGTCTGCGAAGCCTTGCCGCTCAATTATCTGAACGCAGGCGAAAGGCGGCTCCTGTTTTTTCAAAAAAAGTCCTGGAGTTATTGGCTCAGCTCTCCATGGTGCATACCCGCTTCGAGGTGGATTTCAAAACTAATCCCGATCTACTTTCGACCGGAACCGATGAAATCAATTTTCTTATTGCCGCCAATCCGGGCAGTAAGATGCAACTCATCAAAGACGTAGCCAGCGGCGGCGAACTAAGTCGTCTGACGCTCGTTACCAAGTCGCTCGTAGCGAGCGCCATCCCACTGCCGACTTTGATTTTTGATGAAATTGACCAGGGCGTCTCCGGCGATGTTTCTCTGAAAATGGGCAATATCCTTCGGCAACTTTCCAACCACCACCAGGTGATCGTCATCACTCACTCACCACAGGTGGCGTCAAAGGCGGATGCACATTATTTTGTTTACAAGAAAATCAGCAATGACTCAACCGCTACCCGCGTGAAGTTGCTGGACGAGGAAGAGCGGGTGCGGTCTATTGCCGTCATGCTCAGTTCCAATCCGCCGACTGAGGCGGCGCTGGCTAATGCGAAGGAATTGATGGGAATGGCTTTTTGATGTTACTTTGCCGGGCTGGTCCATTTCGACCCTTTAATACGGAAGCGCCAGTCCCACAGGGCACATTCGCCTGAATATTCCACGCCTACTCTGGGGCTTGAAATGATGTTTTCTGGTGCGACAATTTCTCCCCTGTCTTCTATCCAAATCGGCGACTGTCCATTGACGAGACTGACTCCGCTGTATTCTGCCCGGATGCCCAAAGCCTGCGTAAGCGTGCCGGGGCCTGCGGTGAGCCGTGGCTCTGGTTTTTTCATGTGCCGTCTTTCCAGCATTATTTCCAAGTTGTCGGTAGGTTCAATTGCTCTGACAAGAATGGCATGAGGCATATCCATCCTGCCGCTAACTACATTGAATAGATGGTGGATGCCGTAACAAAGATAGATGTAGGCGTGACCGCCCTCGGCGAAAATGATTTCAGTGCGCTTGGTACGGCGGTTCATCCAGGCGTGGCAGGCTTTGTCGTCGGGACCTCTGTAAGCCTCTGTTTCGACGATTTTGCCTGCGGTGATTTCGTTGCCAAAATTGGTGACTAAATATTTTCCCAAAAGGTCTTTAGAAACCTGGACGACATCTTCCCGGGTGTAAAACGAAACCGGGAGTCTATGTGATTTAATAGTCATTTTTTAAACTCTACTACTGTAGTTTGGGGCTTCTTTCGTGATGGTGATGTTGTGTGGGTGGCTTTCCCTCGCTCCGGCGCCAGTGATTTTGACGAATTGGGCTTTTGCCAGATCTGCGATGGTGGGCGCTCCACAATAGCCCATTCCTGCCCGAAGGCCTCCGAGGTATTGCACCATGACTTCTTCCACAGAGCCTTTGAAGGGAACCCTGCCTTCGATGCCTTCGGGAACGAGTTTTTTGATATCGTCTTCCACGTCCTGGAAGTAGCGGTCTTTAGAGCCAGCGCCCATTGCGCCTAAGGAACCCATTCCCCGATAAACCTTAAATTTTCTCCCTTCTAAGAGGATGGTCTCGCCTGGCGCTTCTTCTACTCCTGCGAAAAGCCCTCCGGCCATGATGGTGTTGGCGCCTGCGGCCAGTGCTTTGACGATGTCGCCGGAATAGCGAATTCCGCCATCGCCTATGATGGGAACGCCGGAGCCTTTTATCGCCTTCGCAGACTCGAAGATGGCAGTCAGTTGTGGAACGCCAACCCCTGCGACTACTCTTGTAGTACAGATGCTACCTGGGCCGACGCCGACTTTCACACCATCCACTCCAGCCTTGACCAGAGCTTTAGCGGCTTCGCCGGTAGCGACGTTGCCGGCCACTACCTGTAAATTTGGAAAATGTTGTTTGACTGTTTTGACGGCCTCTAATACGCCGCGAGAGTGGCCGTGTGCAGTATCTACACAAACGACATCCACTCCGACCTCCACCAGGGCGGCGACTCTCTCCAACATATCGTAAGTCACGCCAACGGCTGCGCCGACGACGAGGCGTCCGTATTTATCTTTACAAGAAACGGGATAATCTTCGACCTTCATCAGGTCTTTGTAAGTAATTAGGCCTACGAGCTTTCGCTGCTCATCTACTACGGGTAGTTTTTCAATTTTATAATTCTGTAAGATTCCCTTAGCCATTTCCAGATCAGTGCCAATAGGAGCGGTGATTAGGTTCTCGGAAGTCATCACCTGGCGGACAGGTTTTGCCGCATCATTTTCAAAGCGCAAATCCCTGTTGGTAAGTATGCCGATGAGCTTGCCTGAATTATCTACCACCGGAATACCGCCAATGCGGTAATGGCGCATCATCTCTAAAGCATCGCCAACGGTGGCATTGTCTTTTAATGTCACTGGGTCTATAATCATTCCGCTCTCAGAGCGCTTTACTTTGCGCACCTGTTCTGCCTGAGCTTCTATAGACATGTTTTTGTGGATGATGCCAATCCCCCCTTGGCGAGCGATAGCGATAGCGAGTTTCTCCTCGGTCACGGTATCCATAGCGGCGGAAGCAATGGGCACATTCAGCCGCAGGCCTTTAGTGAATTGGGTTGAGATATCAACTTCTCTCGGTAAAACTTCGGAATAGGAAGGGACGAGCAAAACGTCGTCAAAGGTAAGAGCCTCGCCCAGAAATTTAGTTTGCGCTATTTTTTCATTTTCCATTTGCAAAATTAGATATTTTTTGATGGTTTTAAGGGAAGATAGCTCGAAGCTTTCCTTTTTTTAAAAATGGGTTTGAAAAAAAGAATACTTTAGAGAGGAATAGAAGTCTAATAGAAATTGGCTGGCCTTTCACATTTCAAAAGTTTTTTTAAATATAGGAACCATCGAACTATGCTTACAGTTTGCAGTGATGACTATTTTATGAAGCAGGCATTTGTAGAAGCAGAAAAGGCATTTGAACAGGGGGAAATTCCCGTCGGCGCCGTGGTAGTGTGTAGAGACCGGATTATCGCTCGCGCTCATAATCAAACTGAGTTGCTCAATGACGTAACGGCTCACGCAGAGATGCTGGCGCTAACTGCTGCGGCCAATACATTGGGAAGTAAATACCTCGAATCCTGTACCTTGTACGTCACCTTAGAACCTTGTGCGATGTGCGCCGGCGCATTGTCCTGGGCACAATTGCAGCGGTTAGTGTACGCAGCGGGCGATGACAAACAAGGGTTTATGAGGTTTGGGAAAAAGATGCTTCATCCAAAGACTAAAATTGAGTTTGGCATTATGCAGGAAGAATGTTCTGCACTTTTGAAACAATTTTTTCAGAATAAAAGGTAGTTTTGAACAGAAAGTAAGAATTCTTTCCTCTGGTTGGATTACTTTTGTTCATCAAGCTCCTTTAAAAATGCTTGTTTAAGAACCCCAATGCTTCACAAAATTCTTTCAAAGACTTATGTCCAAATTCTGATTATTTCTGCCGCACTGGGAGGACTTGTTCTTTGCATTTTTCCCGACAAGGCGCCGTGTCTATACTGGATATCCAATTATGCAGTGCAGTTGATGCTGTTGTATCTGTTCGCCGGGTTGCTTTTTTTAATTCTGAAACAGCCCAGAATAGTGTTTACCCTGTTTACTAGTTGTATTCTACTTTGTTTTTATTTAAAATATTCGGTAAAAAATGATGGCATTGAGCGCTGGCGGCAAACGGTCATCAAAAACAAAATTGTACCGCCTCAACAAGAAACAGAGATAACGATTGCCCATATCAATCTCAGTAATTCCATAGATATTAACTCGACGATAGAAGTGCTCCGCAATTCCAAGGCGGATGTACTTTCAATCCATGAATTGACGCCCAAATGGGATTTGTTACTCGAAGACTCGCTCTGTGAATATTACCCTAACTATCTGACTCTTGTAGATATTGGGCTGTATGGGATGGCTATTTATTCCAAACTGCCATTAGAGAAGGTGGATACCTTTTACTACGAGGGCATACCGAACCTGAGAGGATATTTCAAAAAGGAAAATAAAGTCTGGGGTTTTATCAGTGTACATACCGAGCCGACAGTTAATGCTTCCTCGCGGGAGCGATTACAGAATCACTTAGAGTTGATTGCCCATGAAGCGAATAAATTTCTGACGCCGGTAATTGTATTTGGCGATTTTAATGCGGTTCCCTGGTCCAATCAGATTCAGGATTTCCTCCATGCTGCGACCCTGATGGACAGTCGCACTGGATTTATGCAAGAAGCTTCCTCTATTTGGGCTGTTCCGCTTGACCCCATATTCTTTTCCAATACTTTGCAGTGCGTCGATTTCAGGTCTCTGCAAAGCCTTAGCGCTGGCCATTTGGGTATAAAGGGAGTTTACCAGCCAAAAAGAAATTCCAGTTATGTTAAAAAAACGGCTCAATAGCTTTGCTTATGCTTTTGCCGGCATTGTCAGTCTATTCCGTTCCGAAGCGAATGCGAAAATTCACCTTGTCGCTGCTATCCTTGTACTAATAGCGGGATTCTTCTTTGAAATTTCTACTGTGGAATGGTGTATTGTAGCGCTTTGCATCGCTCTCGTTTTTTCGGCAGAGGCATTGAACACTGCTGTTGAAAAACTGACGGATCTCGTTACAGAAGATTATCACCCTCTCGCTAAAAATGCCAAAGATATTGCCGCTGGCGCCGTGTTAATTATCGCCATAGGCGCAGCCACCGCCGGGCTACTCATTTTCCTACCTAAATTATTGAAAATCAATATCCTGTAAACCTGATCGCCTGTTTTTAAAGCAGTGAATTCACTTAGGCGCGAAGGGTAACCCTCTTGTTTTGGCGCCCTGCCTGAAAAAGATTATCACAGATTTGAATTTATTGAATGGTTTTTGCCATGTATGACTGAATAGTCTTATGTAAACTCTATTTCCTGTTGGAGATTTATCTATGCTGCTTCCAAATTTTGAAAAACCATGAAGGCTCGTCTTACCCTTTTTATGATTTTGCTACTTCAGTTCTATGCTTTTTCTCAGGAGCAACTGGGTCTGAGGCTTGAGAACTTTGCAGGAGTCGGGAGTCTTAGTCTCAACCCTGCGGGCAATCTTTCCAATCCTCTAAACTGGGACATTAATTTGGCAGGGGGAGGGCTGTTCTTAAACAACAACTACGGATTCATCCACAACACCAATTCTTTTGAACTCATTAAAAGGTACAAAAATGCAAGTTTCAAATCGGCCACAGATGTGGAAAGTAGTGCGCCGTCTAATGCTTTTATCATTGATTTTTACAATGATAATCAGAAGCGAAATGTAAATTTTTCCAGCTTCATTACCGGCCCATCCGCTGTTGTCAAAATAAAAAGCCGGCATTCAATTGGTATTTTTTCAAATGCCAGAATGATATTAAGCGCTCAAAATTTAGCCAATGAATACAGCTACTACAAATACGACGACAGGCCGTATTTTGAAAGCTTTGATGTAAACCCTTACAGCGGCGCCATTTTGAGCTGGGCAGAACTGGGGCTGAATTACGCTTTGAAAGTTCCCACGGATAACGGCTCTCTTGGCTTTGGCGTCAATCTCAAATTTCTACAAGCTTATGAGGGAGCTTATTTTGAAAGCCTGAGAACCTACGAGCACACCAAGATACCTGGCGATAGTATTTGGGTCAAGCAATTGCACGGTCGTTTTGGTTATACCTCCTCTAATCTGAGAGGGGATCCATTTCATCTCAAGAAAAATGGAAGCGGCTTTGCTTTTGATTTGGGCGCAGTAATAACATTTGGAGAAGATGAAACTGCCTATCAATTGAAACTTAGCGCCGCATTGCTCGACTTGGGTTATTTGAAATTTGGACAGAACGCTTTCAATCACAACGTTAATTCATCGTCCATTGCAGAGTTAGCTTTAGAAGACTTTGAACAGTTTGCGAAGATTGAAGAATTTGTCGATCTGGTTCAGCTCTTTAGTAAACGACTGCTCGGCGACTCGTTGGCTTCAGAATCCGGCAGTTCTTTTAGACTGGCCTTACCTGCCGCTTTAAGCCTTCAGGGCGACTATGCTTTTTCTGAGTATTTTTTCCTCAATGCCATGCTCATTCAGCGCCTGCCAACCATAGACGTAACTGCTCCCCGGGAAAACATCTTTGGCCTGACTCCCAGATTTGAGCATCGCTGGTTTTCGGCCTCGGCGCCCTTTACGCTTCACAACTGGCAAAGTATCAGGATGGGATTTGCCGTTCGCTTAGGCTTTCTGATTGTCGGAACCGACCACCTGTCCGGATTGGTGGGACACAAGGACTGGAATGGAGCCGATCTTTACTTTGCCTTAAAAATCAATCCTTTTAATTTGAGTTTTGGAAAAGGAAAAAAGGGCGATAGCGGCGTTCTGAAGTATGGTAAGAAAGGAAAGGTCAAGTGTTATTTTTAAACAACTGTAATTCTTTACACAAAAAAGGCGCATTGTAAACCTGACAATGCGCCTTTTCCCTTGTGAAACTCAGGAATCACTCTTTGTCAAATCTCAATTCCTGAATAAGGTATTTTCCTCCAGAAACTTTCATGTAAATATAAACTCTGAACGTTCCCGTGTTAGCAGACAGGTTTCCGATACAGTACTGGGAATCCTGACCTTTGGAAGAACCTTGGTGCACTTGTTTGAAAGAGGCCGGTTTGTTTTTTGTGAAAAAATCCTTTACCACTTTGACGGCATTGTCCTTTGAATAGGAGTCTTCCTTGTCCATGACAGCTACTTCAACATTGGCGTCGAAATATTGTCCGAGCGCGTTGGCGTCTCCATTGCTGATAGCTCTCGTGATAGCGTCGAGGTTGTCCTCTACATTGACAAAAGCTATAATGGGAGCGAGCAATATGACTAACAATAAATTTTTCATGGCTTTAAAATTAAGAGGTGATTCTAATTCTCTTTTTGAGCTTCGGCAATTCTATTGAGCTTCTAAGATTTCTTTGGGGCGCCTGACGAGCAGCGCCTTCGATGTGTCTTTGTCGAGTTTAGACGCACTACCCGAAAGGGGTAACTACGGAAAAGGTTAAAATTGTCTAATTAGCCTGGATAGAATTCGTGAGGCAATTTAACGATATTAATAATCAGATTGGTATTCTTACCATTTTTTTCTCCTTTCAAGAACAAATTGCGGAGCGACGCCTTTTTTATAAGTTACTGTAGGGCTTACCAAAGTTTCTATTTTTGCAAAGCCACAAAAAAACGACATTTCATCAATTTTTTAGAATGAATACTAAGCGCGCAATTCTCATAATTCTGGATGGCTGGGGCAAAGGGTCGAAGTATGAAGCCGATGCCATCGCCCATGCCAATACACCGGTCATGGATTATTTACTCCGATATTATCCCAATTCTGAATTGGTCACGTATGGAGAATTGGTAGGGCTTCCTGAAGGGCAAATGGGGAACTCCGAAGTCGGGCACCTAAACATAGGCGCCGGCAGAATCGTCTATCAGGAATTGGCCAGAATCAACAAGGCGATTCGGGAAGGGGAATTACAGCGTCATCCGGTCTTGTTAGAAGCCTTGCGCTACGCCAAAGCGAATGACAAAGCCGTTCACTTCATCGGCTTAGTCTCCGATGGCGGCGTACATTCTCACATCAATCACCTCAAGGCATTGTGCGACGCTACACAGACGCAGGGATTAGAAAAAGTATTCATTCACGCTTTCATGGATGGTAGGGATACGGATCCAAAAGGGGGTGAAAATTATCTAAATGATTTATTACAACACATTGATAATCAGTCTGTTAAATTAGCATCAGTCATTGGTCGTTACTATTCGATGGATCGCGACAAGCGCTGGGAACGGGTTAAACTGGCCTATGAGCTTCTCGTCAATGGACAGGGGGAAGCAAGTGGAGATATCCTGACAACTATCAAAAAACGATACGAATCGGGGGAGACCGACGAGTTTCTAAAGCCGATTGTTTGTACGGGTAAGGATGGAAAACCGCTTGCAGTGATTCAGGACGACGACGTGTTGATTTGCTTCAATTTCCGGACGGACAGACCCCGGGAAATTTCTACTGTGCTGACGCAAAAGGACATGCCTGAATTTGGAATGAAAAAACTCAATTTGCACTATGTAACGATGACCCGCTACAATGAGAGCTTCCATGATATCAAAGTTATTTTTGAAAAAGATAATCTGGTCAATACCCTAGGCGAGACGCTTTCCAAATGCGGCAAGACTCAGGTTCGAATTGCTGAAACTGAAAAGTATCCTCACGTCACATTTTTCTTTTCCGGCGGGAGAGAAGAACCATTCGAGGGAGAGCGCAGGATTTTAATCCCATCTCCGAAAGTTGCGACTTATGACCTCCAGCCCGAAATGAGCGCTTTTGGTATAACAGATGCCATCGTCGCTGATATTGAAAAAAATCAACCCAACTTCATTTGCCTGAACTTTGCCAATACGGACATGGTCGGGCACACCGGCGTTTTCGAAGCGGCTATAAAGGCCGCTGAAACCGTGGATACCTGTCTTGACAGATTATTGGACACGGCTCTGAAGTACGATTACGAGGCCATCGTCATCGCCGACCACGGCAACTCTGATTACATGATCAATGAAGACGGCACACCCAACACAGCCCATACCAAAAACCCCGTGCCTTGTATTTACGTCAGTAATAATCCGAAGGAAGCGAGTATAAGAAATGGAAAGCTGGCTGACATTGCTCCAACGCTTTTATTCCTGTTGAATATTCAGCCGCCTGAAGAAATGACCGGCGATGTTTTAATCTCCCGGATTTTATCTCCTGCTGAAGGTTGAAATTGTATTATGCGCCAACAATTTTTTATGACGATCAAAAAGAAGGAGAGTAGTTGGCTTTTTGTGCTGATGCTCTTCTTTGTGTTTTTTTCATGTTCTACCAAGTCTTCCGACAAGAGCATTAAAACAGGGAAGAAGATTTACTTTGATCTCCAGAGTTTTTTTGACCAAGAGATTGAAAGACTTGCAGGCGTCCAAGTGAAAAAGACTACTTCGGTTGGCGCCGAAAGTGAAGAGCGGATTCTGGATGAGACTGACTTTGAACGGGACTTAAAAATCTTTTCCCAAAACGATATTAACCGTCCGGCCTGGAGCGATAGTTATCAAATTGACAGCGCCTTCGATGGCCGGGGGAGCCTCCAGCAGTTGAGCTATACTGCTTTAGATCCGGATATGAAGACTCAATCCATTTTGGTTGATTTTAATGGAGAAGCTGTTTCTAAAATTTTTATAGAAAATAGTTCTTCGACCACTGTCGCCCAAACTAAGCAAATCCTTACCTACGAACCTACTAAAGGGTATTCTATCGAGAGTCATCAAAAAGTGGCGTTTACAGATGACAATATCTTTTTGATAGAAGTGTCATTTCTGAATGAGTAATTGACTTGCTTTCTCGAGATAGATTTCACTTCCCAGGCTTAGGGTAGCGAAAAATAGTAAGGTGGAGAAGCTCAGGACGATTCTCCACCTCTTGTTTCACGTGGAACAATTTTTATAACAGGCTTTCAAAAGCTCTTGAGGAGCCAATCCTTAAAAGCCTGGAATTCGATTCCGGCCTGGATCGCCCTTTTTTCCTTTTCCGCTAAAATGGCTAAGCGCTCTGGAATTTCTATGGCGCGATTCAGAACTGCTTCCACGTC
>CAZXQI010000034.1:0-32580 GCA_964643005.1 uncultured Saprospiraceae bacterium
AGGATTACGTTGGCGGGGTACTCGGCAAGGAGGACGCCAAACCGGCCAGCGATTACAAACGCCTCATCCGCTTCTTCTAAGACTGGGGTGGGCGGGAAGACCTGCTGCACGACCTGATGCGCAAAAACCTCCGCTTCCTGCGGGCTATCGGCTTCAAGACCGTGGTGATGGACAGGGCGTGCCGACAAATTTTTGATGTAAAAACAGCCGTTTCGAGAGGGACGGCTTTTATTTTGGCCGTAAAAAACTGGAATGTCCCCGCAAGGAATTAAAAAATGGTCCGACGCATTTCATCTTAGCCTCATTTCCGCCAATTATTTCCGATTGTTGCAGGCAAAAACGATGAAATCAACCATTATCGCTCTGATCATTTTTCTCTCCTTTTCCCTGGCTGCACAAGACGGGTGGCAAATTCTGTTCAACGGCAAAGATTTTTCCGGCTGGGAAAAGCGCAATGGGGAGGCCGGGTACCGAATAGAAAATGGCGAGCTGATTGGAACGACGAAAGCAGGAACGCCCAACACTTTCCTGTGTACCAAAGAAACCTACTACAACTTCATCCTCGAATTAGAAGTAAAGGTGGATCCGGCTATGAACTCAGGCATTCAATTTCGCAGCAACAGCCTGCCCGATTATCACAATGGCCGTGTGCATGGCTATCAGGCTGAGATCGATCCCTCGCCCAGGGCTTTTAGTGGGGGCGTTTACGATGAACAAAGGCGAGGCTGGCTTTATCCTCTCAATGAAAACGAAGCCGGGCAGAAGGCTTTCAAAAATGGCGACTGGAATCTATATCGAATCGAAGCCGTCGGCCACGAAATCAGAATCTGGGTCAACGGCGTCAATACAGCCAACCTCGTGGACGACTGGACGGCGGGCGGATTCATCGGTTTGCAGGTGCATTCCATTAGCAGCGCGGAGGAAGCAGGCCGTGAAATTCGCTGGCGGAATATCCGCATCAAAACACAGGGGCTGGAAGTTGAGCGCCAGCCCATGCAGCCCGAAACGCCGGAGGTCAATCTCATCCCCAACACGCTGACAGACTACGAACTGCGAAAAGGATGGCGACTGCTCTTTGACGGCCAGGATACCGACGGATGGCGCCGCCCTCTCTCCAAAGACTTTCCCAAAAAAAGCTGGATACTGGAAAACGGAACTTTGACGACGCAAGACGCTGCCGGCGGAGAAGTCCTGATGAGCGAAGAGCGGTTCAGCAATTTTGAATTAAAATTAGAATTCAAAATGGCGAAAGGCGCCAAAGGGGGTATCGTCTATTTTTCACCAAAAGAGTCGGACGCCGCCGAGGCAACCGGTTTAAAGTTTGCGCTTGCTGACGACGCCGGGCTAAGCCCCAACAGCAGTCAGTCGCCCGGCTCGCTTTTCGGCCTCATACCCGCCTCTAATTTATCCGTTCCCAGCCGGGAGAAGGAATTTCGGGGCATTGACGAGTGGAATGAAGTGCGCATAGTGGCGCGCGGCAGACAGGTCGAACACTGGCTCAATGGCTTTAGGGTGATGGAGTACGAACGAGGAACTCCCGGCTTTCGGGCATTGCTTGCCTGTAGCTTAGGCAATATTCCGGCCGGTTTTGGCGACTGGCCGGAGGGGCATATTTTGCTGTGTAACGACAATGGCAGACTTTCTTTCAGGAGCATAAAAATCAGGGAATTCTGAATTGAAAGGCAGTGGGGATTAGGATTATTAAAAGGGAAGCTTCATGTCTTCAAATATCCCGACACCGTTTTAAGTGAGCCGTAGATGCGTCAACTTTTTGCCGCGGCGCCTGTTTGGTGAAGGTCGTCGAAAAATTCAATTATCAAACAAAAACAGCAATGACACATCTGAAAGAAGGCCAAAAAGCGCCCGATTTTAAAGCTCAGGATGAAAACGGCAATACCGTCTCCCTGTCTGATTTTAAAGGCCAAAAACTGATTCTCTATTTCTATCCGGCGGATAACACTCCTACCTGCACCACCGAGGCCTGCAACTTTCGGGACAATTTTTCCAGTCTGAAAAAGGAAGGTTACGCCATTCTCGGCGTCAGTCCGGACAGCGCTAAGAAGCACCAGGGCTTCATTCAAAAACATGAACTGCCCTTCCCACTCTTAGTAGATGAGGATAAGGCCATGATTCACGCTTATGGCGTCTGGGGAAAGAAAAAGAAATTCGGCAGAGAGTACGACGGCCTTTTGCGCACTACTTTCGTCATCGGCGAAGACGGCGTCATCGAAAAAATATTTGACAAGGTAGAAGCGGCAAGGCACGCCGGGCAAATCCTCGAAGCGATGGCTTCCGCTTAATTGCCACAAGTACAAGGCTCCTCAGCTACGGGAAGGTTTTTAGTTTTTTTAAACTTTTTACAAAAAAAGGACATTCGGGAGGGCGAGCTTAAAAAGTTGTGTGAAAAAGAAAGCGCGATAGCCTCTCATAGCCGGAAAGCGCCGCAGGGTAATTTTTTTTCAAAAAAATAAGATATTCTGCGTTCGGCGTTATAAAGCAGAGAATAGTTCAGCAGGCATTTTTTACTTTTGCACACTTTTTTAAATACAGTCCTCTCTTTATGCCGGCGAAGGAGCCGCCAAAGGAGGCAACAAGTAAAATAATTTTCCAGACATGAAGAAGATTGTAGTTAAAGTCGGCCTCCTCGCCGTTCTGTTATTTTCATTGACCAACTTTGCCTCAGCGCAGAAATTCGGTTACGTCAATTCGGCTGCCATTTTGAACGACATGCCCGAAATGAAGCAGTTGCGCTCATCGCTCGAAGCGTTTCAAAACATTTTGAAAAAAGACGGCGAAGCCAAAGTGAGTACCTATCAGCAGGAAGAACAGGCAGCCGTACAAAAGAAACAACGCGGCGAAATGACGCCCAAAGAGGAAGAAGAAGTGATGAAAAAACTGCAAAAGATGCAGGAGGAAATTTACGCCTATGGCCAGAAAATGGAAGACGACATCGCCAAAAAACAGCAGGATGAAATGCAGCCTATCCTCGACAAGGTGAACGATGCCATTCAGGCTGTTGCAAAAGAAGGCGGCTTCCAATACATCTTTGACGCTCAATCAGGCGTCATCCTGTACGCCGATGAATCAACCGACGTGACAGCTTTGGTGAAAACCAGGCTCGGCATGATGTAATACTCCTGAAAGAACATATCCCAAATCCGTTACAAACTCCTGTTGTACAACAGGAGTTTTTTTTTAATCTTTTAGGTTTTACAGCAGATTTACACCTTCTTTTAAAATTCTCCTCCGAAGGATTCCAGAAGAATTACTATCGAATTTCGATCGAACTTGCCGCCCCCAATTGACATTTTCCCTAAAGTATCCAATTTTGCAAAGTATGAAACAAGTTTTACTCCTCATTTTCTCGGCATATTTCTGCTACGGCCTCTCGGCGCAGCAAAGTATGTTCGAAGTTTTTCCCAACCCTGCCGCAGCCTCGATCACCGTTGACTGGAGCAGCCTCTATGAAACTCAAACCTGCTACGCCCAAATAAAAAACACGTCTAACAGGGAAAAGACTTTGCGCTGGGTCCTCGAAGTAGTCAATGCTCCCACGGGATGGAAATTCTTCGTCTGCGATAAAAACGACTGTTACCATTCCTTCAACAGCACCAACGTGAACCTCCCCTCCGGCTATCCCAATGCGCCGGTCGCCCTGATGGCCGGGGATACTTCCCGACTTTTGGTCAACGCCCTTCCAGCCGGAAGACCTGGAATCGCCGAAGTCCGCATCCACCTGTACGACATGAGCAATCCAACTGCCATAGTTTCAACCGCCGGTTTTAAAATAAGTATCTCTGAAGCCGAGCCGCTGACAGAAGCGGACAGAAGTCAGTTGCGCATTTTCCCAAATCCGGTTTCCGACTACATGACATTGTCCGGCAATACTTTTGTCAGGCAATTGAGGGTCTCCAATATTCTCGGCAAGCAGTTAAAGACATTCGACACGACGCCTCAGAGCAGGTACGATATTTCCGATCTCCCTGACGGCATGTACTTAGTGAACATGGTTGACGCCAATAATAAGGTGGTCAAAACGGTGAGAGTCGTCAAGCGGGAGATGCGACCTTAGCGCATAGACAGGATTTTTTTAAAAGGGCTTTCTCTGGTTCCTATCGCATAATCGTCAGGTCGCCTTCATACAAGACGACTATCCCGTCAACGAATTCCACTTCCGCCAGATAAGCAAAGACAGCAGTATCCATCAATTTACCTCTGAAGTAACCGTCCCATCCAAACGATGCATCGTTGGGGGGGAGATTGCGCCCATCGAAAACCATATCGCCCCAGCGGTCGAATATTTTCAATATGCGGATAGACTTAGCCGCCACCCCTCCGTAAATCGTGAAAAAGTCGTTGATGCCGTCGCCATTGGGAGAGAAGGCATTTGGAATATAAATGGGTCGGTTTAGAATGACGATAATCGTGACAGAATCTGTAGCCCTACAATTGGTCTCGTCAACAGCCGTGAGGAAGTAGGTCGTCGTTCTAAATGGCCTTGCCGTCGGATCCAGACAGTCGTCGCAGGAGAGCGATTCAGCAGGCGTCCAAATCAAATCTACCGGACGCAGAATCGGGGTCGTCGCTCCGTGCAAATCAGTGGAATAACCCAGGTCAATCGTCTGGTCTTCGCCGGCATAGACGGTGACAGGCGGCGGTTCATTTATCGCGGCATCCACCAAAAGGACGCATCCCCTGCTATCTCTCACGACGACCTGATATTCGCCTGCATACAGCTCTTCCAGTTCCGGCTCAGATTGAAATTCAATTCCATCCGCACTGTATTCAAAAGGCGGAGTGCCTCCGGAAGCATAGACCAAAATGACTCCGGTTTTGTCTCCATGACAAATTACATCCACTACTTCTACCGTGGCGAAGAGTTCATCCGGTTCTATAATGACAGCCTCCGCAGTAGCCGTACATCCGTTTCCGTCTGTCACTGTGACGGAGTAGGTTCCCGCAGATAAATTCTCTATTTCCGGGGTAGTTTCGCCATTGCTCCAGAGATAAACGTAATCCTCCGCCCCGCCGGCAGCGACGACCGTAATCGTTCCGTCGTTTTCACCAAAGCAACTGATATCGAGCGGGTCAACACTCAGCTCTAAGGGTGGAAAATCCTCCACGACGATGGTGAATAAACCTTCGCAGCCGGCGCCGTCCACCACGTGTACATTGTAAGAGCCTGCCGGAATATTGCTCAGCGTGCTGTCTGACTGAAAGCCGTTTCCAAAATCAAACTGCACGGGTTCGTTGGCAATTTCAATTGAAACCGAGATGCTGCCGTCAGAGTCGCCGTTGCAGGTAGGGCGGGTCGCCGGGTCAATGTTTGCCGCTAAACTAAGACCCTCCGGCACGTCGAAATCATATTGTTGGGTGCATCCGTTGGCGTCCCTGACCACAACGGAATAGACGCCAAATTCCAAATCTGTAATAGAATTATTAGAGGAAAAAACGCCGTTCCCCAGCCAGTCGTAAGAATAGGGCAAAACAGCGTCCGACCCAGGCTCTAAGAAAATGCGCCCGGTGGCATCGTCGGGGCCGCAGTAATCGGCTATAATGGCAGGCGATACTTCGGGTTGAGGAAATACCGTAATCGTCTTCACTTTGGTGATGACGCAACCCGCTGCGCTGGTAATTGTCAGAGCGATGGATTTTTGACCTGGAGTGTCGTAGAATACCTGCGGCGGCGTCTTGCTATTAGCGGTAGAAGGCGAGGCGCCGAGTCCAAAACTCCACTGCCAGGTCGTGATTCCCTCCACCGAAGAAGAAGCGTCTTCAAAAGAAATGGGACTACCCACGCAAGCGCTCAGAGGGCTGCTTTCAAAATCTGCCACCGGCCCCTGAAAAGTGCCCGTCCCTCCAAACTCGATGGAATAGCCAATTCCCGACTCGCTGAAATTATTGATGAGCAGGGCATAGCTCTTGCCCGGCGTCATATTGACCGCCGCCACAAAATTATTCTGCCCCGGGGGGCAGCCTGGTTGCTCATCCGTATCTGTTTCCGTGAGGCTCAAACCGGTAGGTCCCGTGCAAGGCTCCCATTCGGAGAAAGGCGATCCGACGTTTTCTCCGGCAGCCTCGCAGCGAATCTTTTTTTTGTGCTCGCAATCGTCAATACCTCCTGGCAATTCAAACAGGGCAAAGTCAATGTCGTCAACTGGATTATTAGGCGTGATAACGAATGTCAGGGTTCCGGGATCCTTACAGGTCCATCGGTACCAGCTGGAAGAGGACTCCTGTCGTAGGCACAAATCCGGACTGACTTCATTTGTCAGTACGCCCTCCCCATGCACGCTCTCCACTGTAAAAGGAGATTTATCACATAAAATCACACCGGTAGGGCAGTCGCTGTTCGGGTCGGGCACCGCATTGAAATTATTGACGCATAATTTGAAAGTCCCCTTGTTGTTGTTCCTGCCATCTACCCGGATGTAGTAGGTCTGTCCGATGGTAAGCTGGCTGGTAACCGCCTCTACCACATTATTTTCAAAACCGTCTGAAATACACTGAACGGGGGTAGGGTTCGTACCGCAGGCGCCTTCATAAATGGCAAACTGGGGCAGTTTCAAAGTCCCGCCTGGAAGCGTACTCCCCGAAGTGGCGCCAATGACTGTCACGCTGAGGGTATTGGCCTGAGCCACAAAACTGAACCATACGTCGCCATTGCTATTGGGAAAACAGGAGGGAAGAGCCAGGGAGCCTGGCGAAGCGCCGGCGTTGGTATAGGCGCCGGTTGCTGAACACCAGTTGGTAATATCTGTCAATACTATGGCACTGGAACACTCGTCATTGGATGGCTGGGCAAAGAGCGAATTTGCTAAAAAGAAAGATGCTAAAAAGAGCCAAAAGGATAAGAGTCTATTCATTGCCGGGAATTTAACTATCGAAGTTTTTTCCAAAAAGCAGCAGGTCTGTTTGCTTGATAAAAAGGTCATTTATTGAATGTTATCTAAAAATAACGCCTTGATTTTGGCAAAAGTACGTAATTGCCCAGGCAAGATGAGAATCATCCAATCCTGCAATTCCCAGGCAAAACCGTGCGACAGATTATTTCTTTTGTGCGAATATTCTCCTCCCTCTTTCGAGGATTCCTGCTTACCAGCGTACATTTGCCCACGGAAAATGGACAAGTAAAAAAGGGGGAAAGGTTGGCCGCCTATGCTGTATTTATGAAAAAGAATATACCGAATTCTATTACATTGTTGAACCTGTTCCTGGGTTGTTGTGCATTGGCCAGCGTGCTGTACGGGCAATTTGTCAACGCCTTTTGGTTCAGTTTTGCCAGCGGAGTGGCCGACTATCTCGACGGGACGCTCGCCAGGGCGCTGAAAGTCAAATCCCCTCTCGGCGAGCAATTGGATTCTCTGGCCGACATGGTTTCCTTTGGCGTCGTGCCCGGAGCGATTCTCTACATGCTCTTAGTCAGGGGTTTGGCGAAAGAACCCGATCTGCCGGTGGAATTGACCATTGCCGCTCTGCCCGCTTTTCTGGTGACCATTTTTGCAGCGGTCAGGCTGGCCATTTTTAATATTGACACCCGCCAGACTGAGAACTTCATCGGGATGCCTACCCCCGCCTGCGCCATGTACACGGTCGGGTTGATGATGATTTTTCACTATGATTCGTATCATCTCGCAGGTCTGGTGACCAACCCTATTTTCCTGTTTGTCAACATCATTCTGTTGAGCTGGCTGATGGTTTCCGAGTTGCCGATATTCGGTCTGAAATTCCGGAATTTAAGCTGGAAGGACAATCACATCCGTTTTATTTTTGGCGCCCTTGCGCTGGTGTTGTTGCTCTTGTTCAGGGAGGTCGCTTTTTCGCTCATCGTCATCGTTTACGTGCTGCTCTCCTGTTTAGATTATTTTTTTCTAAAAACCGCAACGGTAGGAAAGTGAGAATTTGGTAGCGAACCAGGGCTGTGCGCCTCAGGGCTGAGTGCCTGGGAAGGGAGTAATTTTTTTCAAACGCCTCCATTTCCTATGACAGCTCCGCCTGCCTCCTGGATTTGTCAGACTCGAAAAATCCCTTTTTAAAAATAGAAATGAGAGGATTTATTTTTTAAAAAATAACAGGTAATGAGGGAAAAGGGGAAGAGAGCAATTTTTTTAAAAAAATAATGAGTATTGAGGGAAAAGGGGGTGAAGGTCATTTTTTTAAAAAAATAATGAGTACTAAGGGAAAAGAGGAAGAGAGTCATTTTTAAAAAATATAATAGACGCTAAGGGAAAAGAGGGAGAGAGCCATTTTTAAAAAATAATAGGTGCTGAGGGGAAATGCCAATATCGCCCTTCTCACCTACAATTCTTTGTGTTCCAATGCTTTATCTCGTTCCAACACCAATCGGCAACCTCGAAGACATGACCTTGCGGGCCTTGCGGATATTAAAAACCGTGGACAGGATATGGGCGGAGGACACCCGCATATCGAAAAAGCTTTTGGCGCATTTCCAGATACAGACGCCGCTCTCTGCCTACCACGCCTTCAACGAGCACCAAATCACCTCCTCCGTGGTGGAGCAACTTAAAGCGGGCGCTAACTTTGCGCTCATTACCGATGCGGGTACGCCCGGCATTTCCGACCCGGGTTTTATGCTGACGAGGGAATGCATTCGACAGGGCGTTCGGGTAGAATGTCTTCCTGGCGCGACGGCTTTCGTTCCCGCTCTCGCGGCCAGCGGCCTGCCCTCTGACAAGTTTCACTTCGAAGGTTTCCTGCCCCACAAAAAAGGTCGCCAGACGAGATTGCAGTACCTGGCTTCTCTGCCCAATACCTTTATTCTTTATGAATCGCCTAACAGGCTAGTGAAATGCCTGGAACAATTAGCAGAAGTCTGCGGCCTGGAGCGCATGGCCTGCGTGGCGCGCGAACTGACAAAAATTCACGAAGATATCCGCACAGATACGCTGGCCAGACTGGCAGCGCATTACAAAGAAAAAACGGTGAAGGGGGAAGTCGTCGTCATCGTCGAAGGTATGCGCCCGGGGAAATGATTTTTGGCAGGACTCGTCAGGGAATTACTTCTCACAACTCCCTGATATTCATTTTTAAATACAAAAATAAATGCCCACTAAGGTCTGATGATACTTCTCTTCTGCATTTCAAAAACTCTTTTATTTCGGTAACTTTGCAGCCTTTTTTAAAATAGGTTCCCTCGAGAGTTAACCGGCGTAGCAAGATTATTTTTAGAAGTCGGTCGGCTCCGGGAGCAAAGAATTTTCACAAATGATCTGTTTGATTCTTTTTGGCCCTCCAGGTTCTGGCAAGGGCACCCAGGCAGCCAAATTGGTTGAAAAATATTCCCTTCTGCACATTTCCACGGGCGACTTGTTCCGCTATGAAATGGGCAATAACACCCCGCTCGGCCAGGAAGCCAAAAGCTACATCGTCAAAGGCGAACTCGTCCCCGATTCCGTGACCATCGGCATGTTGAAAAACAAGGTCGAAGCTAACCCCGACGTGAAAGGGTACATTTTCGACGGCTTCCCCCGCACCATTCCCCAGTCGGAAGCGCTGGATCAATTGCTTCACGAAATGGGTGCAGAGGTTTCCGCACTGCTCTCCTTAGAAGTGAGCGAGGAAGAAATCACGCAGCGCATTTTGCTCCGCGGCAAAACTTCGAGGCGGGCAGACGACAACGACAGCGATATCATCCGCAACCGCATTGAGGTCTATAAAAAAGAGACGGAGCAGGTCTTTGACTACTACCGCCAATTTGGGAAGTCGTTGAAGCTTGACGGGATGGGCGGTATAGAGGAGATTTTTGAGCGCCTTTGCCATGCGATAGACGAACTGTAATTCCGCCCGCCGATAAATTCTGGTATGGAGCCGGCTATTCCTTTTCCCATACCGGCGCCTCAAACACACCGATATTCGATATGCAAATGGGCGCCTTCGCCGAAAATTCAATCTTAAGCTTTTCGGCCTGAGTATCTTCAAGCCGGAGAATCCGCTTGTAGCCGATGGTCGTCGCTGTCGCCAGAGGCGTCCATTTTCCGTCGTTAAAAACGGAAACTCTGAATCTTTCGACCCGCTGTCCTAAGCGGATATACTCCTGCAACAGGAGTCGGTTGAAACTTGTCTTTTTTCCAAAATCAATTTCAATATCTGCCGTCAAAATGCTGTCTCCGGTAGCCCAGTAAGTTTCGGGGCTACCGTCGAGGGCATTTTTGGGGCAAAAAGTTTTTCCCCGCTCGTCGCTTGCAACAATGCTCTTTCCCGCCGCCAGATCGTTTGAAAAATCTGCGCGGATGGCCTCGCCCATTTCCTTCAGTCTTTGGGCGTCGGCTTCGTGGACAAGGCCGCGCCTGTCAACGGGGAGATTCAGCAGCAGCAGGCCATTTCGCCCTACCGAGTTGTAGTAGATGTCCAACAACTGGGGCAGGGTTTTGACCTTCTCGTCTTCGGCGGTATGGTAGTACCAGCCGGGGCGAATAGAGACGTCGCACTCTGCCGGAACCCAGTAGTCGCCGTCTTGGTGACCCCGGGTCAGCTCCTCGTAATTCGGCGAACCTGGGTAAAATTCATCCCGACGTAGCGCACTCCAGTTGGTCTCTCCGGCAAATCCGTTTTCATTGCCCACCCAGCGGATGTCGGGGCCTGCGTCGCTAAAAATCACAGCTTTGGGCTGCAACTCTTTGACTAAGGACCAGGTGTTTTGCCAGTCGTAGTAATTCTGGCGATCCACCTGCCGGTCTTCGGCAGCTCCTCCATACCAGCCGTTGCCGCCATTGGCGCCGTCAAACCAGACCTCGAAGATGTCGCCGTAGCCGGTCAGCAGTTCTTTCAACTGGCTGCGGAAATAATCGAGGTATTGAGGCTGCCCGTAATCGGCGCAATTGCGATCCCAGGGAGAAAGGTAAACGCCCATTTTTAAGCCATACTCCCGGCAGGCCTCCGCCAGCTCTCGGACTACGTCGCCTGCGCCGTTTTTCCAGGCTGAGTTTTTCACCGAATGCTCCGTGAAAGCGCTGGGCCACAGGCAGAATCCGTCGTGGTGTTTGGCCGTGAGGATGACGCCTTTGATGCCCGCCTCCTTACAAACCCTCGCCCACTGGCGACAATCGAGCTCCAACGGATTGAACAGTTCGGGGCTTTCGTCTCCAAATCCCCACTCTTTATCGGTGAAGGTATTCATGTTGAAATGCACAAAGGCGTTGAACTCCATTTGCTGCCAGGCCATTTGCGCTTCGGTGGGTGCGGGGCCATAAGGCGCCGGGGCGGGAGCTTCTACCTCGGCACAGCCCGCAATCAGGAGTACAGCCGACGCCGCTGCCCAGCTATTTTTTAAAAGAGAATGGAAAATATGCATGTTCAAGTCGTTGTTTGGAAGCTGACGCCGGTTAGGGCAGATTGCGGTTTTTTGTGAGTAAAAAAAGGTTTCTGACGTCTCCTTCCTTTTTAAAAAATTCAAAAGCTATGCTCTCTCAATTGATAGAGGTTCAGGAAATCCGATGGCGGCGGTATAAGGTTGGCGTTTGTGGCTCGCTCTATTCCATTTCCATTTCCGGGTTCCAGTATAGTTTTTCAAAATCCCTCACCTTGTCATTCTCAACGACAATACCCTCGCTCTCTAATAGTTCCTGCATCATGGTAGGAGTAGAAAAATGGTTCCTTCCCGTCAGTTCGCCATTTCGATTGACGACCCGATGGGCGGGGACGTTTCCGGCGCTGTGACTGTGGTTCATGGCCCAGCCCACCATTCTGGCAGAGCCGAGACCGAGAAAGGCGGCGATAGTTCCGTAGGTTGTCACCCGTCCGTAAGGGACGAGCCGCACAATGTCATACACCTGTTCGAAGTAGGTTTCGTCCTTCATTTTTTTGTTAAATGCTGATTAGCTTTGCGGGCATCAAAGTAAAAGCTTTTCAAACAATGTCTCAGATAAAAATCAAAGCCAGCTCTATCCACAACCTCACCGATGCCCGCTACTTCGCCTCCAAAGAAGTGGAATGGGTCGGATTCTCTTTAGAACCGGGCATGGAAGGCGCCATCGAAATGGAAACGGCGGCAAACATCATCGGATGGATAGACAGCGTAAAAGTAGTCGGCGAATTTGACACCCTGCCTGCGGAAGATATCTTAGAAATCCACGAGCAACTCTGGTTCGACGCTGTTCAGGTGGGCATGTTCACCAGCCCGGAGGAAATGAAAAAGTTGTCAAAGCTCGCGCTGATTCAGGAGGTGGTCGTCGGAAAGAACATGAAGGCAGAAGAGCTGTCGGACTATCTCGCCATCAACGCCATGTACTGCGAGTCCTTCCTTTTGAATCTCGAAAAGGACGGATTTACCTGGGAGTCGCTCCAGAAAGATGGAGAGATTTCTCTGAAACTGCTGCGACAAATCGCAAGGCAATACCAGATAATCCTGGCGCTGGATTTCACTGCGGGCAACATCAGCCAGGTTTTGGAGGCCGTTCAACCTTTCGGGATTAGTCTAGTTGGCGGAGCGGAGGAGCGGACAGGCGTCAAATCCTTCGATGAATTGGACGATATCTTTGAAGAACTGGGATTGCCCGCACACAATTAGCGCATTTCTAAAAATTCAATCAGCTTACACTACGCGGAAATATCAAAATCTAAAGAGGGGAATCCAATCTTTTGAACATTGCAGCCCTTTTCTACCCTCATAGCAGGAAGATTTTTTTTAAAAAACACCTTTCATTCTACCATGACCCTTCTCGAAGCGCAACAAACAGTAGATCGCTGGATCAGGACAATCGGAGTTCGCTACTATAACGAGCTGACCAACACAGCCATTTTGATGGAAGAAGTAGGAGAAGTAGCCCGCCTGATGGCAAGGCTCTACGGAGAGCAGTCTTTTAAAACGCCAGAGCTGGCCGCTACTGCAAAGGAGGATTTGGCCGATGAAATGGCAGACGCGCTGTTCGTTCTGATTTGCTTAGCCAACCAAACGGGAGTAGATCTGACTGAAGCCATGAAAAAAAACATAGAGAAGAAAACGCAGAGAGATGCGGAGCGGCACGCAGGCAACGAAAAATTGAGGCAGGAGTAAAAATTAAAAAGGGCAGCGACGCTTTCACGACGCAGCCCTTTTTAAAAAAGTGAGTTTAAGACCAGCTCTACCCCCCAAACGAACTGGTCTCACTCACTGTCCCGAGACACTTCTGCCTCGAAGACCTCTTTGGATCAGGGATTTTGAATAATCCCTATGAAGCCGGGGCAGGCTTCCTCCATATCTTAAAAAGCTCAGAAGCTAAGATTTCAGGCCTTTATCTGGTTCCGGCTTATGGGAAGTGGGAATTCTGTTCTTTGCAATTCGGAATGAAGGGAGATAAAAAAGAGTCCGAATTATATTTCGCAAAGCGCATCAACAATTTCCGAAAATCATGCCACTTTTGCCAGACATGGGATTCCCACCAAACTTTTTTCTGGAAAAAAAATTTGCACCTCGCCGCACTCCACTTTTTCCAACTCGCCTAACACAGTTTTATATGATTCTTGATTAACTAATTGCCACAAGAGAGGCATTTGAACCCCTCCCGCCAAAATGGAATTGTCAATACACCAAAGTTTATCCCAATTAATAAAGCTGCCGGGCAAATCTCCTGCCTTCCCGCCAAGCTGTAAATCAACCTGGACTCCCTCTCTCAATTTTGTTGTAGTATAGATTTGCTTCAACACCTTCATAAATACGTAATTGTGTTTTTCACAATTGATGGCACAAGTTTACAGGCAAATTGATTCATCCTTCTTTTCAATATTCAAATTCTTGTGACATCCAAAAACAGTCTCAAATTGGTGCGCTTTGTTATTTTGTCCCTACCCTTTTTCATAATTTGTTGAAAAACAGTCATTTTGTCAGTTCCCTTCCAGTGGCATATCCTTTGATTTGCCAGGGTTCACATGGTATCTTATTGTTGTTTTTAACGCAAACATTATCACCTTAACTGTCTAAAATTATATTGTTATGCAAAAAGGTAATATCTCCGTTCAAACCGAGAACATTTTCCCCATCATCAAAAGGTTTCTCTATTCCGATCACGAAATTTTCCTACGGGAACTCATATCCAATGCCGTTGACGCTACTACCAAATTGAAGTCGCTCTCCTCGCGAGGCGAATACAAAGGCGAGTTGGGCGACCTGACAATCGAAGTCATTGTAGATAAGAAAAAGAAGACCCTGACCATCAGGGATAAGGGCATCGGTATGACGGAAGAAGAAGTGAACAACTACCTCAATCAAATTGCTATTTCCAGCGCTCAGGACTTTGTAGAAAAGTATAAAACAGAGAGCAATATCATCGGCAAATTCGGACTCGGCTTTTATTCAGCTTTCATGGTGGCAGGCAAGGTTGAAGTCGCGACAAAGTCATGGCAGGAAGAAGCTCCGGGTGTGACATGGAGCTGTGAGGGAAATCCCTCTTTTAATATTTCTCCGAACAAGAAAAAGATGCGAGGTACGGATATTATCCTGCACATCGAGTCAGAGAGCGAGGAATTTTTGGAAGACCGCCGCATCGAAGAACTGCTAAAAAAATACTGCAAGTTTCTTCCTGTGCCCATCAAGTTTGGAACAAAAAAAGAAAGTATCGAGGAAGGTGAAGGCGAGGAAAAAAAGACTAAGGAAATAGAAGTGGACAATATTATTAATAATGTGTCCCCCGCCTGGAAAAAGCAACCTTCCGAGTTGACAGACGAGGATTACAAGAATTTCTACGAAGAACTTTACCCGCTCAGTTTTCAGGCGCCCATGTTCTGGATTCACCTGAACATTGACTATCCCTTCAACTTAACGGGCATTCTCTACTTCCCGAAATTGAGCAATTCCCTCGAAGTTCAGAAGAATAAAATTCAGCTTTACGCCAATCAGGTTTACGTAACCGACGAGGTAAAAGAAATCGTCCCCGAGTTTTTAACGCTGTTGCACGGCGTTATTGACTCGCCCGATATTCCGCTCAACGTCAGCCGCAGCTATTTGCAAAGCGATAGCAACGTCCGAAAAATCACCGGCTACATCACAAAAAAAGTAGCGGAGAAGCTCCACGATCTTTTTAGAAATAATCGAGAAGACTTCCAATCAAAATGGCAGGACCTCGGCGTCTTCGTCAAATACGGCATGTTGTCCGATGAAAAATTCCACGAGCGGGCTATTGATTTTGTATTGCTCAAAAACGTGGACGGAGAGTTTTTCACCATCGAAGAATACCGGAAAAAAGTGGAGGCGGCACAAACGGACAAGCACAAGCGGATCATTTTCATATACACGCACAATCGCGAAGAGCACTACAGCCTGATCGAAACTGCAAAAAGTCGGGGCTACGATGTGTTGGAAATGGACAACATGATTGACGCTCACTTCATGCAGCACCTGGAGTACAAGCTGGGCAATGTCACCTTTGTGCGGGTGGACTCGGACACCATTGACAACCTGGTACAGCAGGATGAAGAAAAGGCCAGCGTGCTCAGCGAAAAAGAACAGGAGCTGGTGAAAAACTCCTTCGAAGAGCTGGTGAAAGACAAGACCGGAAATACCGTCATGCTCAAAGCGCTCTCTCCAGATGACGAGCCGGTGCAGATTACCCGCCCTGAATTTATACGAAGGATGAAGGAAATGCAGGCTTTAGGCGGCGGGGGCTTCGGAGACTTCGGCGATATGTACAATGTGGTCGTAAATACCAACCACCCGCTCATCGTCGAAAAATTACTAAAACTACCCGAAGGCGAAGAACGTCAAAGCCTGGGTCGGCATCTGCTCAGTCTGGCCCTCCTCAATCAGGGTTTGTTGAAAGGCTCCGACCTGACAAATTTTGTCAAAAAGAGTTTAGAATTCTTGAAATAATCAACTCCGATTATTTGAAATAAAAAAAGAGGCGAGGGGGGAACCTGTCGCCTCTTTGTTGTTTTATCTCCATATTATCTTCTGGCGATTACTCTTCCTTCAGGGCATCTTTATTGCCGCATCTTTACCGGTTCTAATCCCTGCAAAATGCCCTTTTCAATGGCGGGTACTCCGCGCTCCATCCATTGCGGCATAGGAGCGTCCTGGAGATAGTAGTCAAAAAACTGGCTCATGCGGATCTGAAAATCTTTGCGGTTTTGCAGTTTGAGCGGCCAGTGCGGTTCTTCGTTGTAGTTGAGAAGCCAGGAGGGTTTGCCCAATCTCCGCAGAGCGGTAAAGTACTCGATACCCTGATACCAGGGGACGTGGCCATCGTTGTCGTTGGCCATGATTAGCACGGGGGTATTGACTTTGTCCATTTCAAAAATGGGCGAATTGCTGATGAATCGAAGCGGATATTCCCAGATAGTGCCGCCAATGCGACTCTGGGTGTGCTCATACTGAAACTGACGGCTAAGCCCCGTCTGCCAGCGAATGCCGCCGTAAGCCGAGAACATGTTCACCACCGGAGCGCCGCTTTCTGCGCATTTGAAGATGTCGGTCTTTGTAAGCAGATAGGCTACCTGATATCCCCCCCAGCTATGCCCTTGGACGCCGATGCGTTCTTTATCTATGAAGCCTTTGTCAACCAAAGATGTAACTCCCGGGATAACGGCATTCATACAGCTTTCTCCAGGATAGCCGTCCCGATAGGGAATATCCGGATTAAAAATGACGTATCCCCGGCTGGCGTAGTGGGCGTAATTAATACTGGAACGTCCGGGTAAGGGCGTGTGGTAGTTGTTCAGACCGTCGCTGCTGCGCTCGTAAAAATTGACCAGGAGCGGATATTTTTTCTTAGGGTCAAAGCCTTCCGGCTTGACCAATAAGCCCTGCAAGGCGTAACCGTCGAGTGAAGTCCATTCATACAATTCAATACTTCCCCAACTGTACTCGCTTTGCTGGGGGTTGGCATCGCTGACTTTGCGGGGCTTTTGAAAACTGAAATCCGAGTACAGCAGATCGGGGAAAGTCTGGAAGTTCTGTTTGGTGAAAAGCAGGCGATCGACGTCTTTTGCTTTCTGTGGCCGGCGCTGATAAGCGTAATTTTCTTTTAGCAGTTGGATAGGCTGGCCGGCGCCTAAGAGCAGGAAACCGTACCCGCTTGCCTTAGTTTTTTCATCAAAAATATGCAACAGGAGTCGCTGACCCGGCTCTACAAAGCGCTCCTCCGGATCGAGCTGGGCATAGCGAAAAACAGTGCGGCTATCCCGGCCTTTGGTCAGATTGAGCGGCGGCGCCTGTCCTCTTGGATCAATCTGCCAGATATCGTAGCGGTCGTAGATGAGGACATACTTATCGTCTTTGGTCCAGGTAGCCAGGCCATAGGCGTTGGGATAGTCGGGCACGTCGTTCAGCTCATCGTAAAACGGATGCCCTTCGTTTCGGGTGATGGGTCTGATCTCGCCTGTTTTCACCTGATAGGAGTACCAGGCGCTATCCGGGTCGCTGTACCAGACGGCAAAGCTGGCATCGGGCGACAAAAGGGGATAGCCGCGCAGATTTTTGGCTATTTCTTTTCGGCTGCCGGTGTTCACGTCCACTAACCAGAGATCCCGACGAACAGCCCCTTCCCAGGTGATGAGTTGTTGGTAACCTTTTTCCGAATAGCCAAGCGCTGCGCCTGCGTTGCGCTCAGGGTCGAATCGCATTTCGGGCATATCCACAGAGGCTAGAGGCACAAATCTTTCTGCAGCAATATGCCAGACCACTTCGTAGGTTCGCTTTTTCTCCTGTTCCACAAGGGTCTTTTGATTGGTGTGCAACAGGCCGTCCTGATAGCTCCAGACTTCAACGTTTACGATTTCATCATCGAGCAAATTCGTGTCCTGAAGTATCGGCGGAGGCGCCATTCCAAAATACAACTTTGAGCCGTCCCTGCTGAAAGTGGGGCGGAAGCTTTCGCCGATTATCCAGTTTTCCGGTAAAAAGCCGGAAGTCGTGTCTGCGATAATGCGGGCGGAGTCGAGGCCGTCTTTCCAGTAAGCTAAGGCGAAAGGCGGAATTTGCGCCTTAGTCGTATCGAGGTTGAGGAAGAAGGCCGCCTGTCTTCCCTGTTCATCAAAGCTCAGTTGCTCGTACTCGCCTTTCTGCCGCCAAAGCGGTTTGAGCGAGCGCTGCGCGCAGTCGTAAAGGTAGGTTCCTGCCAGCAGGGTAGAGTCGTTGCCCGAACTGACGAACAGCAGCCGCGGCGCTTCTGTCGCCAAAGTGTAAGTCTTGACAAAAGGCGCCACTTCTTCCCATCCGGTCGCCAACTCGCGGATGATCAGTTTAGTGCCGGTGTCTTTGCCTTCTTTCTTCGGCTTCTTTGCCTTCTCCTTTTCGGCCTTTTCTATGGAGGGCGGGGGCGGCGCCTTCGTCGTGTCAGGCAGGGCTATTGCCGTTGAGTCGGCGATAGACTTTTTCGGTTCTTCAAGCTTTTCGGCTTCTTTTTGAAAAGCTATCCAGCCGCTCCATTTTTCCGGAACAGAAAAGGATTTCACGTCGGCAATTTTCACCAGACTCAGGTTGCTCAGTTGCAGAATACCCAGAGAGTCTTTCGGCAGGTCATCCTTTTTCACCTTCCGCCGACGCTGAGCCTTCAGCGTATCTTCGAGGGGTTTTATTTTAAAAATAAGAAACTGATTGTCGGCGCTAAACGAAGGAGCTTCACCGCGATTAAAAGTAGAAGTTCTGCCATTGCGGGCATCCCAGACTTTCAGCACAGCGTCGCCTTCCTCTGCCTTTAGCACATAAGCAACCCAGTTGCCGTCGTTTGAAATTTGAGGGCTTAGGATTCTGTTCCAGCTCAGTAGATCGGGGATGTCGAGTTGTTTCTTTTGACCAATAGCAAGGGTTGTCAGCAATATAAGACACAGGGTAAGAATGTTCCTTCTCATTTTTTTTAAAATTTTAGTGGGCTGAAAGTATAAAATGTTTGGGAGTTGAGCGCAAAGAAGAAGGGAAACTATCCGCCGGGGAATACACCGCCTATAAGGCGAGCTTAATTATGGGAAAAGGCTATTTCTTTCAGCTATTTTCTTATACCTTTGCCAACCTTTTTGGAAAATTCACTCGTGACAGATACTGGTTTTTTACATAAGCTCTTGAAAATCAGCGTTTGGGACGGGGAGTTTAAGGTAAATTTTCATTAATACTTCAAACCTTTTATGCGAAATTACGAAGTGACTTTCATCGTAGATCCAGTTCTGTCGGGCGATGAAATTAAAACGACAGCTCAACAGTATGTTGATCAATTGCAGAAAGACAATTGCAACATCGTCAATGTGGATGAGATGGGGTTGCGTCAGTTGGCTTACGAAATCAACAGGCGCCATTCCGGTTACTACTACTGTGTTGAGTTCCAAAGCGAAGCAGGAGGATTCCTGGCGCCATTTGAACTGACCCTCCAACGGGACGAGCGCATCCTGCGCTTCCTCACCGTATCATTGGACAAGTACGGGGTAAAGTACAACGAAGACAAGCGCAACGGCCTCATCGGAAAGTCGAAGCGGAAAAAGAGATCCGCAGAACCTGAACCGGCGCCCGCCGTCAAGCCAAAAACTCCCAAACCGACATCCCAGCAACAACCTGACAACCTCAAGCGCATTGAAGGCATTGGGCCGAAGATCGCAGAGGTGCTGAAAAATGCGGGCATCACATCTTTTGCTCAAATGGCTGAAATGAAAGCCGATGAAATCAAAGATATTCTGATTGCAGCAGGAGATCGCTTCAGCTTCCAGGACCCCACTACCTGGCCGGCTCAGGCCGATCTTGCCGCCAAAGGCGAGTGGGATAAACTCAAAACCTGGCAGGGAGAACTCAAAGGCGGCAGAATTGTCACCGATTCTGACGAGGAAGAATAACTACCTCTATTTCAGGTGACGACATCCATTTATTCATTTTTTAAAATAAAAAAATTATGGCTGCATCAAGAGATGATATAAAGTTTCTCAGCAATCCAAATCTGGGTCAACAGCGCAAAAAATACTGCCGCTTCCGCAAGTTCGGCATCAAGTATATTGATTATAAAGACTCGGATTTTCTGCTCCAATTCATCAATGAACAAGGCAAGATTCTGCCGCGTCGCATTACCGGTAACTCGCTGAAATATCAGCGCCGCGTTGCCACAGCGGTAAAGCGCGCCAGACACTTAGCCCTGTTGCCTTATGTAACGGACTTGTTGAAATAATCTTTGATTTCGGGAACTGGGTTTTCGTTGCAGGCTCTAAGGGTCACAAACAAAACTCTGCCCACAAAATCTCAGGAAAATGGAAGTAATTCTCTTAAAAAACATAGAAAAGGTAGGCCGGAAATTCGACATTGTAAGTGTCAAACCGGGCTACGGTCGCAACTACCTTCTCCCTCAGGGGCTGGCTATTGTTGCCAATACATCCAATAAAAATAACTTAGAAAGTTTCAAACGCCAGGAAACGGCCAAGCTCAACAAGCAGCTCGATTCCTTCAAAGAAATTGCCGCTAAATTGCAAGGTCAGGTGTTGAATCTCATTGCCAAAACCGGCACATCGGGCAAAATCTTTGGTAGCGTGACCAATATCCAGGTGGCCAATGCATTGCGCGATCAGTTGGGCATTGAGGTGGACAGGAGAGACATCCTGCTGCCAGAAGACCATATCAGAATGGTTGGCGCCTATACTGCCGTCCTCGACCTGCATCCAGAAGTTGACGCCAAAGTAGCGATCGAAGTGGTTCCAGAGGATCCGGAAATCGCCCGTATGTTGGCAGAAGCAGCGGCAACGGAGGCAGCGGCAGAAGAGCAAGCTCCAGTCGAAGAAGCGGCAGCGCCTGTCGCCGCCAAACCAGAGAGCGCATCCGGGGAGGAAGCAGTAACAGAAGACTGATTCTTTCTGCCTGCATGATAGAAAAAACAAAAGCCTCTTTCCCATCTGGCGGAAAGGGGCTTTTTTAGATGGTTGAATTTCGCAATTTTAAGATCGCGACAGGCGGCGCATACCGGGGTGAATTTTCGGGCTTGAGGTTCTTTAGACTGGCGTTTGTTTTCCCACAGATGATTTTTGACGAAGAAGAAAATCAGTCCGGATTCACTTCAGACCTGAAAGCAGGCTTTCCCAAACTACTTCCCCATCATTAAAAATTCACCTCTCATCATTCGGGGAAATATGGCCGGTCTTTGAACCGGCTCCAAAGTTTCTCAGCCTCCTGAAGCGAATCGGGGGCGCCGGCGTCTATCCAGATATCTTCATCGTGCAGGAACCCGACGACATGGTTTTGGGCTGCCGCTCTGAGATAAACTTCGACAATGGAAAAGACTTCGGCTTCGAGCATCCAGTCAAATATTTCCGGGCTGACGGCATGGACGCCGCTAAAGGCAAGGGGTTTTGCAGTTGGCGGGCTATCGGGTTTGCATGTGCGAGTTTCGCCGGTGCGGATATTCTGCCAGCCGGCGAGCTGCATTTTTTCATCAAATAAAAGGTAGCGGGAAGTGCTGCGCTGCCGCACGGCTAAGGTGGCCAAAGCGCCCGACTGGATATGAGTTTGATAAAACTTCTGCAAATCCAGCGTCGTCAAAATATCTACATTATAAATTAAGAAGGCCGGTTCATCGCGCAGGAACCAGGCCGCTTTTTTCAGGCCGCCTCCGGTGTCCAACAACTGCTCCCGCTCATCGGAAATGGCGATGTGGATGCCGAAATCCCGCTTTTTTTTCAAAAAATCCACGATCTGGTCGGCGAAGTGGTGGACGTTGACGATGATTTCCTGACAACCGGCAGCCATGAGTTTGCGGATGGCAATCTCCAGCAGCGGCCGGCCATTCAGCTCTACCAGCGCTTTAGGTTTGTCATTCGTCAGCGGCCGTAGGCGAGAACCGAGGCCTGCCGCAAAGAGCATGGCTTTCATGGATAAAAGAGGAAGGATGTCCATTCCGGAAAGCCGGCGCCCATTTCAGGTCCGGCTGCGATTATTTCCGGAATGGACGAAGTTTTTTATAATTGACCAGAATCAGAAACGACTACCGGCTGCGAGGTTCCACCGCTTCTGCTGCCGACTGTCTCCATTTTCTTCACTACGTCAAAACCTTCTACGACCTGGCCAAAGACGACGTGCTTGCCGTTTAGCCAGGGAGTTTCTACCGTACAGATAAAGAATTGCGAACCATTTGTATTGGGGCCTGCATTGGCCATAGACAGGATGCCCGGGCCTGCGTGGACGCCCGCCTTGCCGGCAAAGGTCTCATCGGGGAATTTAGCGCCATAGATAGACTCTCCCCCCGTTCCGTTGCCGTTCGTGAAATCTCCGCCCTGGCACATGAACTGAGGAATAATCCGATGGAAGCTGCTGCCTTTGTAGCTGAGCGGCTTTCCGGATAATCCGGTTCCTTTTTCTCCGGTGCAAAGCGCCCTGAAGTTTTCGGCAGTCTTGGGAGCGGCGTCGGCGAAAAGTTCAAAAACGATTCTGCCGGCGGCTTCGCCTCCGATGCTGATGTCAAAAAATACTTTTGGATTGTCCGGATTCTGAGCGACCGGCGGTGTGTAGGTAGTCATGTTTTGTTGATTTTGTGCATTGATGGAAGATGTCCCGATAGCAAGCAGGAAAAAGCTTGCGATTAAAGAGATACTTACTTTTTTCATCAAAAAATATTTTGGAATTAACGCTCTCAGCCACTCACGGGAGCTGCATTACCGCCCGACGCTTATCTTTCAGGCCGTCGGGATTGCCCGTTTTTTTATTTCAAATGGCTGTTTTTTTTTAAAACAGGGGGCAAAGATAAAGGCAGGAAGCGATTCAGGCCTCTATATCTATTTTATCGGCTCTGATTCAGCCCTGCAAATCTCCTTTCCTGTAAAATGAATCGTCCGGAGAAAATTGCCATCAAATTTCAACTGAACTTCAACAGAGTCCCGGAGATATTATTTTTCACATTCGTTTTTTAATGTCGCTCCGATAAAAACCTGTCAGAAAACCTTTTGTTAAACTTTCACGAATGCGTCATCTTTGGCGCTGCTATTCAGGTTAGTAGCTAAAATGAGATAGTCTGGTCTATTTATGTCAAAATCCTCCATCGCCATTTTTCATTTGATAAAAAATCCATTTCATATTGCCGGATTAGCGCTGTTCGCTTTTTTGGGTCTGCTATGGGGCTGCGCCAATCCCATATTGCCAGAAGGGGGGCCTGTTGACAGAATCCCGCCCAAATTAGATACGCTCCGATCGACGCCCAACTTTCAGACTCACTTTAAAAAGCAAACCATTGTGCTCGCCTTTGACGAATGGGTGGAACTTAAAGACGTCTTCAACCAGGTCGTCATTTCTCCGCCCTTAGTAAATCGCCCTGAAATCGTTCGGCGAAAAAAAACCGTTCAGGTTATTTTTGACGAAAAAGAAGAATTGCGCGACAGCGCAACCTATGTCGTCAATTTTGGCGACGCCATTCGCGACCTGACAGAATCCAACCCGGCAAGGATTGTCTTCGTCTTTTCCACCGGAGATTTTATTGACTCGCTTTCTGTCGAAGGCAGTATCGCCGATGCCTGGACAGGGGAACCGGTTGAGAATGTATTGTTCATGCTCTATGAAAATCTGGCTGACTCCGTAGTGCGCAAAGACCGGCCCTTTTATTTTGCCCGAACGGACAAGGCGGGTCGCTTTAGAGTGGACAATGTCAAAGCGGGTACTTTCAAAGCCTTTGCCCTGCTCGACCAAAACCTGAACTACCGTTTTGACAGCGATGCCGAGCAAATCGGCTTCCCCGACAGCATGCTTCTGCTGCGGAACCGGCTGCCGGCTGCCGAAGAAAATGCGATGCCGTCCGATAGTCTGTCATCCGATTCATTAGGTATTCCGGCCGGACTATTGCCGCCCCTCCGCCCTCCTGCGCCCAAAATCAATTTGCGGATTTTTTTAGAAGAAAAACCATTGTTCCTGCGCTCGAAGGATGCGAGTCGCTACGGGATGGTCAAACTGGCTTTCAATAGAGAGCCTTACGACGCAGGGGTTTCATTTGATAGTATAGGACAAAGCGTTTTCCTCGAAAACGACAGAGACAGCATCCGCATCTGGTACCGGTCTGAGTTGGATACCTCCTGGAATATTTACGTGCAAAGGGATACCTTCGTAGATACTGTTTTGGTAAAAAGCGGCCTGCGGACAAATTTTTTAAAAACGACCCAACTGACTGCCAAAGCACAGGCTCCCGGACCGCCTCTACGCCTGCCGCCTGGCAGGCCGCTCTCCATTTCGTTCAGCCACCCCCTGACTGGATTTAATCCCGAAGCCATCCTATTGTTGGAAGACACTCTAAAAACTGCCGTGCAGGCGCAGATGCGCATTGATTCTCTGAACCCGCGAAACCTCCTGATTGACTTCCCTTGGAAAGGGGCGGTGGAGTACGAAGCTCATTTGCTGCCAGGTGGTGCGACAGATATCTTCGGTCTGACAAGCGCCGATTCCACCGTCTATAAATTCGTCGGAGCGGATAAAAAAGATTTCGGCGCTCTGGCATTGCGGGTAAGGAACCTTTCGCCCGACACCGCTTACGTCATCCGACTTTTAGAAAAAGAAAACCCGCTTTATACCTTTCAGACGGTGGCGGCAGACAGTTTCCAAACGACTTTGAAAAACATTGCTCCCATAACTTACACCGTGGAAATCATTGAGGACTTAGACGGGAACGGGCGCTGGACGACAGGCAACTACAAGCTCCATCGCCAGCCGGAACGGGTCTATCGAAAAGTCTTAGAGCAGCTACGGGCCAATTGGGAAATGGAAGCAGAGATAGACGTAGGTCTTCTCAGAGCCGCCGACTCCGCCACAGGCGCCAATCGAAAACCGCTAAATCCATCTGGAGGAATTGAGCCGGGAGGCCGGTAATCAGAGCGGGCGCAATACCTGTATTCAGGCTTTTGTTCTTAACCGATATTGGGGGTCTGTATCTTTTCCTCAGCATAGAAGCAACGGGGCTATTTGAAAATTCTAAAACTCTCGTTTTGGATTTCTCTTCGGGAATTCAGTTCATCGGAACTAATCGGGGCGGCGCTCCTATGCCTTTCTCTTCAACTTAGCTTTTTGCAAAACATTGATGGGGAAAGTCTTTACCGGTGGTATTGTTTCGCCTTCAAACTCCTGCCCACCGCTGAGGCTGGCCGGTTCCGTCCGACCGGAAACGAGTTCCCAGACCAATTCATCGCCGGATAGCTCCGTTGAGGAAAAGATTAAACTGCCTTCTACCTCGAACCACTGGAAGAATTTCTCGCTCAATAAATAAGCTTCCATTCTGATCGTGTTTTTTTCATCAATCAGATACCAGCCCTTCTCCTGATTTAAAGTGAGCAGTTCATAAGGGCGAAGGCCGGTTTCGACGTCTTCACCGTAGATGATCGTCCAGGTGTATTCTCCAGCTCCACCGGTGGGGAGGATGTGGAGTTCCATCGGCAGTTCCTGCGCTTTTCCTCCGGAGGTGAATATCTCAAGCGTTCCGACCCATTCTCCCTGCCAGGCTGCGGGGAAATCGTTCTGAGCCAAAAGGAGCGACGAGTACAATAACAGACTGAAAAATAGTTTAGCTTTCATTTGTTGATATTTTTGCCCTCATTAAAAAATATGGTTTTCTCCGAAAGCATATTTAAAAAATGCCTTTTATGAAACTCAAAAATTACCTCCTTCCCGTTTTTTCTTTGCTGTTCGCTTCTTCCATTTTTTCCCAAAATTATTTCCAACAGGAAGTCAACTACACGATAAATGTGGCGCTGGACGATGAGACTCATACCCTCAGCGGCGACATCGCCATTGAATACTTGAACCACTCGCCGTATTCCTTAGACACGATTTGGTTTCACCTCTGGTGCAATGCTTTCAAAGACCCTCTTTCGGCCTTTGGGCGCCAGCAATTGCGCAACAACAACACCGCATATTACTTCGCCAAAGATAGCCAGCGGGGCTATTATTCCGATCTCAATTTTTCAGCAGACGGTGAAAAAATCTCCTGGCATTTTGACAAAGAAAATTTAGACATCGCTTTTCTCCTCCTGTCCCGGCCGCTGAAGCCCAACGAAAAAACGGTCATTCGTACGCCCTTTACGCTGAAATTGCCATTCTCCTTTTCCCGTCCCGGACACGTGGGAACTTCCTACCAGATTTCGCAGTGGTACCCCAAACCGGCAGTCTTTGACAAGCGGGGATGGCATCCCATGCCCTACTTAGATCAGGGCGAATTCTATTCGGAGTTTGGCAGTTTCGACGTGACGATTACGCTTCCGGAGAATTATGTGGTAGGCGCCACCGGCGTTTTACAAACGGAAAGCGAGCGCCGGTTTTTGGATTCCAAAATAGCTGAAACAGAGACTGCGATGCAGGAGGGCTTTTCAGAAGACAACAGTTTCCCTCCCTCCAGTCCCACGATGAAGACCATCCGCTACACGGCTGAAAATGTACACGATTTTGCCTGGTTCGCCGACAAGCGATTCCACGTGCTAAAAGACGAGGCCGTACTGCCATCAGGCCGCCGCGTGGATACCTGGGCCATGTTCACCAACGAAGAAGCTAAGCTGTGGATCAGAGGGGCGGAATACGTGCGGCGGGCAGTGGAGTACTACTCTGAGCGCATCGGCGAATATCCCTGGCCTCATGCCACTGCGGTCATGAGCGCCCTGAGCGCAGGTAGCGGAATGGAGTATCCCATGATTACCGTCATTGGAAAATCCAACAACGCCTCTACCCTGGACGACGTCATCGCGCACGAAGTCGGACACAACTGGTTTTACGGCATCCTCGCCTCCAATGAGCGAGACCACCCCTGGCTGGACGAGGGAATTAATACCTATTACGAAAACTGCTACAACCGGAAATACTATGGCGAAAAGAGCGGACAATTCCTACCCGATTTTCTCCAAAAGACCACGGATTTGAAAATGGATGAACTGGCTTACCTGTTCAATGCCCGCCGAAATTTCGATCAGGCGCCCGAAACTTCCTCCAATGATTTTAGCCTCATCAACTACGGCGTGGAGTCTTATTACAAACCCGGCATTATTTTCAGCCACCTCGAAAACTACCTCGGCGCGGAGCGATTTGACAGGGCGATGAAATTCTATTTTGAAAAATGGAAGTTCAGGCATCCCTATCCGGAGGATTTGCGGGAAGCGCTCGAAACCCAAAGCGGCGAAGACCTGAGTTGGCTTTTTGACGGCTATCTTTTTTCCAATAAAAAATTAGACTACTCGCTGGATAAGATTTCCATGACGAATGAGGGTTGGCAGGTACGGGTAAAAAACAAAGGCGAGATCGCCGCTCCTTTCCCCATTTCAGGATTAAAAGACGGCGCTGTCGTGGAGACAAAATGGTTCAGAGGAATCGAAAAGGAAGAGACCGTCGCCTTCCCTCCCGGCGACTACGACCTGCTGATACTGGACGAGGCTCACGCGACGCTGGACGCTTTCAGGAAAAACAACAATATAAAAACGCAGGGTCTGCTAAAAACGGTAGAGCCTTTCCGCCCCCGCGTTTTGGGGCTATTAGAAAACAGCCGCTACACGAACCTGAACCTAATTCCCGTACCTGGTTGGAACAAGTACGATGGATTAATGCTCGGCATAAATTTTCACAACGGTCTTTTGCCTGCGAGAGGATTCGAGTACCAGCTTACTCCCATGTATGGCTTTAGGTCAAAGAGCCTCGCAGGTCTTGGCAAGGCTCAGTACAACATTTTTCCCGTCAGTGAAAAAATTCAGAAGATCTCCTTTGGTCTGACGGCAAAAGCATTTACTTACGCAGACCTCGGTTCTCTGCGGCAGGTCGAGGGTTTTACATCTACAAAGCTTCAATATCGCCGGCTCGTTCCCTTTGTCAGATTAGAACTGGCAAAGTCGCCTACCAGCAAATTTTTTCAGACCTTTCAGTTCCGCAGCATTTTATTGGACAATGAGCAGCCCGTCTTTCAATTAGACTCCGCCGGGTTTCTCTACATTGGCAACGAATGGCGCCCCACAGTCATCAACGAGTTGTCCTGGGAAATAGGCGACCGCCGCGCGCTCAATCCCTACCGGCTGAAACTTAGTTTAGAGCGCCAGCGATACGATTCTCCCCTCAGTGCGGAGAAACAGCAATACCTCCGGGCTTCTTTGGAGTGGCGCAACTCCTTCACCTACGCCATGCGGCGCAGCATTGATGTGCGGGTATTTGCCGGAAAATTATTCCAGAGCACCGACCGGAAAAACAAGGGATACCTTTTCAGCGAAGCCTTTAAACTCACGGCGCAGGGCTTTAACGATTATCGCTACGACAATTTTTACTTCGGCAGGACTGAATACAGTGGATTCTGGTCACAGCAGGTTTCACCCTGGCAGGAAGGAGGGATGAAAGTACCCTTCGGCAGCCCCTTTCAGGAAGGTCGGAGCAACGATTTTATTTTCGCCGTAAATCTGAAGGCCGACCTGCCTCAGGACTTACCGCTGAAGCTGCCGCTCAAGCCTTATTTTGACTTCGGCTACTACAACGACTCCCGGCCCATTTCTTCGGATCTCTCATTCAACGACCAGGTCTGGTGGCAGGGAGGCTTCATGCTGGAAATTGGGAAGGATATTGTGGGCGTCTATTTCCCCGTGATAAGTTCTCAAAATATACGGGGCGAAGCGGGGCTTTACGATGTGAGCGGGCGAAGTAGTTATTGGAAAAAAATCAGCTTTAGCCTGAACCTGAATGCTCTCAATCCCTGGGACTTACCCGATAAGATTATCCCATAGTGGTTTTTCGAGGATTCAAAAAAATCTAAAATCCTATATCGTCTATCTTATATCGTAATTCCTAACTATTCCGGCTCGGCGAGGGGTAGTTGGGCGTACGGTTTCCCGCAGATGATTTTTGACGAAGGAGACAATCAGCCCGAATTCACTTCGGACTTAAACCAAATTACACCCAGCTCTCATTCATTTCTCATCATTCATTATTTCAAAAAGACCATCATTTATCATTAAAAACGATTATCCCACTGCGTACTCTACGCCCAGGTCATGTAGCTCCTGTACGAGGTCGTTGTCCACGTTTACCTTTTTGCTGGTGGAGATGAAGGGCAGGCTCGTCTTGTTTTCAAAATTGATCAAAGTGATGCGGAGTTGGTGGGCGCCTTTATGTTGTTTGAAAATCTTTTCTAATCGGTTGAGCATGTCCTCGGTGATTTGTTCGACGGGGAGTTTCAGGGTGATGTTGCTGGCCTGCGCTTTGGCGGCATTTTCCAGCAGAGTCACTTCTTTGATGCGCAATTGGAATTCATCTTCTTTGCCCCAGCGAGCCTCGTAAGTTCCGGTGATAAAGACGCAGTTTCCAGGTTCGAAGAAGCCTTTGAATTTCATGTAGTCGTCGCTGAAGAGGGTAATTTCTAAGGAGCTATTGAAATCTTGAATGGTGAACAAACCCCAGCCCGTACCCTTACGGCTGATGCGATGGGAAATGCCGGTGACAATACCTGCGACCTTTACGGGCTGACCTTTTTTACTATCCAACTCTTCCAAGCTACAGGTGGTGAAGTTTTCGACTTCTAAGCGGTAATTGTCGAGAGGGTGTCCGGAGATGTAAATGCCGGTGACTTCCTTTTCCCGTTCGAGTTTTTCAATGAGGCTCCAGGGATAGGTTATTGGCGGTTCTGGCTGTTGAACCCCGGCAGCGGCATCGTCGGTAAAGAGTGAAAGCGTGTTGGCTTCCACTTTGGATCTATTGCCGTACTGAATCAGCTCTTCAATGAAGGAATCAAACTTTCCGGAAGGGGCAAAGTACTGTTCCCGTTGAACCTCTTCGAAGCAATCCAGCGCTCCGCCAAGCACTAAACTTTCGAGTACTTTTTTGTTGGCGGCTTTAGATTCCAATCGTTTTATAAAATCAAAAATATTGGCAAATGAGCCTTGTCCTTCCCGCTCTTTCAGGATATCTTCAACGGGACCTTCGCCCACGCCTTTGAGGGCGGAGAGGCCAAAGCGGATCTGCCCTTTATTATTAACTGTAAAATCAGAAACTGATTCGTTGATATCCGGACCGAGCACCGTAAGCCCCATGCGCCTGCACTCCCGAAGGTTCTTCGTCAGGTCGGAGAGGTTGTCCTTGTTGTTGGACAGCACAGAGGCCATGAACTCAGCGGAGTAGTTGGCTTTGAGCCAGGCCGTCTGGAAAGCCACATAAGCATAGCAGGTGGAGTGCGATTTGTTGAAGGCATAGCTGGCGAAGGCTTCCCAGTCTTTCCATATTTTTTCACAGACATTGTGCGGGTGGCCATTTTTTTCACAACCTTCTATGAACTTAGAAAACATTTTGTCGAGAACCTTTTTTTGCTTCTTGCCCATAGCCTTGCGCAATACGTCCGCTTCTCCCTTTGTGAAGCCGGCTAATTTTTGCGACAGCAACATGACCTGCTCCTGATAAACCGTGATGCCATAGGTTTCCTTTAAATATTCCTCCATTTCGGGCAGGTCGTAGGCGATTTTCTGCCGGCCTTGTTTTCGGGCGATAAAGTCGGGGATATAGGCCAGCGGTCCCGGGCGGTAGAGCGCATTCATGGCGATGAGGTCTTCGAAGCTGGTCGGCTTCAGGTCTTTGAGGTACTTCTGCATGCCGTCGCTTTCGTATTGGAAAATGCCGATTGTCTCGCCCTGCTGGAATAACTCGTAGGTCTTTGGGTCGTCGAGTGGGATTTCGTCCGGCTCGATTTTTCTGCCGTGTACTTTTTTGATGATGCTCACCGTATCCTTGATGATGGTCAGGGTTTTCAGTCCCAAAAAGTCCATCTTCAAAAGGCCGGCAGACTCCGCCACGCTGTTATCAAACTGGCTCACCAACAGGTCGCTTTCCTTTGCCACCGTCACGGGGACGTATTTCGTGATGTCGTCGGGTGTGATGACGATACCGCAGGCATGGATGCCCGTGTTGCGGATAGAGCCTTCCAGCTTGCGAGCCGTTTGGATCATCCTCCCGATTTCGTTGTCGCCGCCTGCAAGTGTGCGAAACTGGCCGGCTCGTTCGAGGTCTTCGGAATTCAGCTTTTCTTTGAGTTCGGGCGCGATATCCGGTTCGGCCAGTACATCGGCCAGAGTGGCGCCCAACTGTAGAGGGAAAGACTTAGCTACTTTGTCCACTTCCGGAAGGGGCACGTTCATCACCCGTCCGACATCCCGAAGGGAAGACCTGGCGGCCATAGTGCCGTAGGTGATGATCTGCGCTACCTGATTGCGGCCGTATTTTTCCAGTACGTAATTGATGACGAGGTCTCGCCCTCTGTCGTCGAAGTCAATGTCAATATCGGGCATGCTTATGCGCTCCGGATTGAGGAAGCGCTCAAACAGGAGGTCGTATTTAATCGGATCTACGTTGGTAATGCCGATGCAATAGGCCACTGCCGAGCCTGCCGCCGAGCCTCTGCCCGGCCCGACGGAAACGCCCATTTGGCGCGCCGATGTGGTGAAGTCCTGCACAATAAGGAAGTAGCCGGGATAACCCGATTTTCTAATGACGTCCAATTCGAAATTCAGGCGCTCCTCCAGCTCCGGCGTGAGCAGGCCGTAGCGCCGTTTGGCGCCTTCAAAGGTGAGATAGCGCAGGTATTCATCCTGCGTAGCGAAGCTGTCCGGCAGGGGAAAGGCTGGCAGCAGCACCTCGTGCGTGAGCTTTAGCGGCTCAATTTTATCCAAAATCTCCTGTGTGAAATCCACCGCCTGGGGAACGTCGGCAAAGAGTTTATTCATCTCGGCCTGCGTTTTAAAATAAAAATCGGAGGAGGGAAAGCGGAAGCGCTCTCTGTCTTCTAACAGGCTGTTCGTGTTGACGCAGAGCAAGATGTCGTGCGGCATGGAATCTTCCTCTTCTACGTAATGGCTGTCGTTGGTGCAGATGACTTTGACATTGTACTTTTTGGCGAAGCCCAGCAACACCTGATTTACCTGCTCCTGACTGACGCCGGTACCGTCAATATTGTCCATGTTGCGGTGGCGCTGAAGCTCGATGTAGTAGTCTTCTCCGAAAATGTCGAGCCACCACTTCAGCAGGCTTTCTGCTTTTTCGAGTTTTCCCGCTACGATAGCCTGCGGGATTTCAGCGCCGATGCAGCAACTTGTGGCGATGATTCCCTCGTGGTATTTTTCAATTAACTCCTTGTCTATGCGGGGGTATTTGCCGTAAAGCCCCTCGATGTATCCGAGCGAACAAAGCTTCGACAGGTTCTCATAGCCCTGGCGGTTTTTGGCCAGCATGAGCTGGTGGTAGCGGTTGTCGCTTTCGTTTTTGGAGCGCAGGAATTGCCTTTTGTGCCTGTTTTCCACTAAGTAAAATTCACAGCCGATTATCGGTTTCAGCTTTCGTTTGTTGGCCTCATTGACGAACTGGAAGGCGCCGAACATGTTGCCGTGGTCGGTCAGGGCGACGCCTTTCTGGCCGTCCTGTTCGGCTTTGTCCATCATCTTCGCAATGTCGGAGGCGCCGTCAAGCAGGGAGTATTGCGTGTGGCAGTGAAGGTGGCAGTAGTCTGGCATAACAGGTAATTTACAGAATTGGAGCACAAATGAGACAGGAAAAGAAAGACCTGAAAGCTCTGGTCTTTTCCCTTCTTTCCTTTTTTGCGAAAGTAAACATTTTGGACGAGCGGCGGGATGCGCTCAAAGAGAAGTTTTTAATAAAAATCGAGGCTATTGTCTGGTGGGATATTTTAGTAAAAAGCCTATTTCAACAGCAACACCGCCCCTTTCAGCCTCTTC
>CAZXQI010000035.1:0-32103 GCA_964643005.1 uncultured Saprospiraceae bacterium
AAGCAGTCCGTCGCCTACCTCACGCCTTTTATCGAGAAAGGAAAGACGGGGGGCGCCGAGGCCAAGGGCAAAATCTTAGTGGCGACGGTCAAGGGCGACGTCCACGACATCGGTAAGAATATCGTGGCAGTCGTATTAGGCTGCAACAATTACGAAGTGATGGACTTGGGCGTCATGGTTCCCGCCGACAAGATTCTCGATACAGCCATTCAGGAAAAAGTGGACATGGTTGGCCTCAGCGGCTTAGTCACGCCCTCCCTGAACGAGATGGCGCACGTCGCCAAAGAAATGGAACGCAGGGGCTTCACCATGCCGTTGCTCATCGGCGGCGCCACCACTTCCAAAACTCATACGGCTGTGAAAATAGAGCCGCAGTACAGCGGTCCGGTGGTACACGTATTAGACGCGTCGCGATGCGTTTCCGTGGTTTCTAATTTGCTCAATCCCGACGAAGACCAGCGCAACGATTACTTCCAACACACGCGCGAGGAGTACGCACGGATCCGGGAGCAGCGCGCCAGCCGCAACTCGGCGAAAAGATACCTCACGCTTAAAGCTGCCCGCGCCAACGGTTTTAAAACTAATTGGGATGCTTACACGCCGCCTGCGCCTACTTTCCAGGGAGTGAAAGTTTTCAGGGACTACAGTTTAGAGGAGTTGAGCCATTACATTGACTGGACGCCCTTCTTTTTGAGTTGGGAGTTGCGGGGTCGCTTCCCCGATATTTTGAAAGATAAAGTGGTGGGCGAGCAGTCGCAGCAATTATACAACGACGCCCGCTCCCTGCTCCGCCGCATCCTCGACGGGAAATGGCTGACTGCCAATGCCGTCATCGGAATTTTTCCTGCGCAGGCGATTGAAGGAGATAGCGTGGAACTCTACAAAGGAGAAGACAGAGGAGAGCTGTTGACGACCCTGCATTTTTTGCGGCAGCAGGCTGAATACGCTAAAGGGCAGCCGAACCTGTCTCTTTGGGATTACATGGCTCCCAAAGATTCGGGAAAAAAAGATTACATCGGCGCCTTTGCAGTGACGACGGGTCTCGGCATTGATCGCCGTCTGGAAGATTTCAGAAAACAAAACGACGACTACCACGTCATTTTGCTCAAAGCTCTGGCCGACCGCCTGGCGGAAGCTTTTGCCGAGCGCATCCACCAGAGAGTGCGCAAAGAGTTTTGGGGCTATGCCGCCGATGAAGACCTGAGCAACGAGCTGCTCATCGCAGAAAAATACAGAGGCATTCGACCGGCGCCAGGCTATCCTGCCTGTCCGGAGCACACGGAGAAGCGCAAGCTCTGGCAATTATTAGACGTGGAAAAGAACGCGGGCATTCAATTGACAGAGAGCTGCGTCATGTTGCCTGCTTCATCGGTGAGCGGCTGGTATTTTTCGCACCGGGATTCCAAATACTTCACCACGGGTCATTTGTCAAAAGACCAGGTGGAGGATTACGCTAAGCGCAAAGACATGACGACGGCTCGGGCTGAAAAATGGTTAGCCAGCGTTTTAAATTACGACGTGTAAGTCTGACCAGAGTGGAAAGGGAAAATATTGTTTACCTAAAAAAAGAGCAGTGCGGGCGCCTGACTATTCCCAGAGCCAGTATCTGCTCTTTTTGATGTACTGTTTGAGATTTAGCCAGAATGCGGCAAAGAGGTAGAGGATGATGGGAGAGCCAAGAGTCACAAAGGAAAGATAGATAAAATACATGCGGACGCGGGAAGAGGCCACGCCCATTCGCTCGCCGAGATAGCTGCAAACGCCAAATGCAGAACGCTCCAGTAAATCTTTCATCGTTTTCATGCGGGCAAAATTAAATAGGAAAAAAGAAAAAGGCAAAAGTGGGATTCCCATTCTTGCCTTTCTTTATCTTACAGTCGGCTTTTACTGCAACTGGATTTCCTTTTCTTCTACCATTTTGCGGATGTTGATGAGCGCATAACGCATTCTCCCTAAGGCGGTGTTGATGCTCACGCGGGTGATGGCGGCAATTTCCTTAAAGCTCATGTCGGCGTAGTGCCTAAGGATGACTACTTCCCGCTGCTCCGGCGGCAGCATGTCCACTAACAGGCGGATGCGATCGTGGGTCTGGCTACGCATGATCAATTGCTCCGCATCGGGTTCGTGCGTGTGCAGAATGTCGAAGATGTCGAAGTTTTCGTTGGAGTGGACGACCGGGCGGCGCTTGCTCCGGCGGAAGTAATCCACGCAGAGATTGTAGGAAATGCGCATGGCCCATTGGCCGAACTTACCTTCGTGATTGTACTTCCCGCTTCTCAAGGTGTTGATAATCTTGATGAAGACTTCTTGGAAGATGTCTTCAGCGAGTGCATCGTCTTTTACAAAAAGATAAATGGAAGTGTAAATCTTTTGCTGGTAACGATTCAGTAATTCTTTGAAAGCGTTCTCATCTCCCTCAAGGTATTGGGCAATGAGTTGTTGGTCATTGATTGGCGTAACTTGCATAACTAAATCAAAAATTAGTTAGAAAATAAAAGGAACTGATTTAGTGTAGAAGTTTTACGCCTTATAGATTACTGAATTAATGAAGGAAAATTTTGATTGAAATGTGAATTGCGGTGGCAAATTGCAAAGACTAGGCCAAAAGTATGCCTTTTATTTGAAAGAAAATGATTCTCGTCTGCTTTAACAAAAAAAATTTCTTGATAGCCCAAGATTCAGCAAGGAGAATGACAATTTATTGCTTTTTAAATCCTATCACTTCACAAAATTTAAAAGATTGCAGCCGAAAGAGCTAATAGGAATGCGGCGCTCTATCGTTTTAAAAAGTTTTTTGTTGGAAGAGCCAATTCTGGAAAAACACATGAAGTTTTTACTAACGGAAAAACAGCAGAAACCCAAATTTTAATCTTTTTTGGCAATACTAACTTTATCACTAATTTTGCCCACTTCAAGAATTAACTCCCCTGAAACAAAGGTTTACAAATTCAAAGCTTATTTATGCACAGACGACAGATAGTTGCGGGAAACTGGAAGATGAATACGACCCTGGAAGAGGGGAAAGTTCTCGCACACCGCATTATAGATAACCTGAAGTCTTCCGAACACCTCGCAATCCTTTGCCCGCCTTTCATTCATTTGGAATCTTTGTCCACCCTGAGCAGGGGAGTTTCAAACTTAGCGACGGGAGCGCAGAACTGCCACTTTGAACAAAAGGGCGCCTTCACAGGTGAAATTTCTGCCTCTATGGTGAAATCAACCGGCGCCTCTTACGTGATACTCGGCCATTCAGAAAGGCGGGAATATTTTCACGAAACGGACGTTATGCTTGCTAAAAAAGTTGACGCAGCTCTTTCTCAGGGTCTGAATATTATTTTTTGTTGTGGAGAAAAATTAGAGATTAGAGAAGCAGGCAGGCAGGAGGATGTAGTGAAAAAACAGTTGTCCGGCGGACTTTTTCATTTAGACGCTGATTCATTTTCCAAAATTATTATCGCCTACGAACCTGTTTGGGCGATTGGCACTGGAAAAACAGCTACAAAGGAGCAGGCTCAGGAAATGCACCACTTTATCCGACAGCTTGTAGCCCGTCAATATAATTCAAAACTGGCCAATCTAACCTCCATCCTTTACGGAGGTAGTTGTAATCCTGGAAATGCCATGGAATTGTTTGAACAGCCAGACGTGGATGGCGGCCTTATTGGAGGCGCTTCTTTAAAGGCAGATGATTTTATAGCCATCATCAATAGTTTCCCCCGATTCTGAATAAAGACGTCACAGCTATCTTTAAAAAAAAATCTTAGGATGAAAAGACTGTTACTTTCTACTTTGCTCGCCGTGGCATTTCTTTCTCAATTTGTGAAAGCCCAGTGCCCGCCGCCGGGGTATCCACCCACCGGAGATGTTTGCTCTGTGGCTCCTGTATTATGTGCGGATTTGGAGGGATACTGCGCAACTTTAGGCTCCAATAACATTCAACAACCCTTTCCCGGATGTGGGGGTAACGTGTTGAACAATGATGAATGGTTCGCCTTTATCGCAGGTTCTACAACTATCTCTATTCAGGTTATTCCGTCAAATTGCCAGGCCAGCCAGCAACAAGGTATGCAGGCTGCTATTTACGAGGGCGGTTGTAATGGGCCGGCAGTAGCGACGCAATGTAACTGCGTGACCGGTACTTTTACCATGACCTATAACAACTTTTTTATTGGACAGGCTTATTATATTGTCTTTGATGGTTGCGCCGGTAATATTTGTGATTTTGAGGTACACGTACTACAGGGTTCTACGCTCCCCGTTCCGCCGGCGCCACCGAGCATGATTATTGGACCAACGGCGGTTTGTCCAGGTTCGAATACTGTTTATACATTGCCGGATCCTACGGCGGCAACTTTTAACTGGACATTGATGCCTTCTATCGGAGTATTGTCAGGCTCCCCAGGCGCACCCATTACTATTCAATGGACAAATACCGGAACAGCTCAGTTGTGTGTTACCGCCTCCAATCCCTGTTTTGCTCCTTCTGCTCCTACCTGTATTACCATTACTTCATCGCTGATACCACCGACCCAGCTTCCTCCGATGGATATCTGTGTTGGAGATTGCATACCATGCGCAGGACAGGTTTTTTGCGCGCCTACTCCGGCTAACGGCACGCCGGTCATTCTGCAAAGCTGGTTAGGTTGCGACAGTACGGTTATTTGTAAAATCAATGGAATCCCTCCGGTAACGTATAATCTTGGGAGCGCTACTTTCTGCGCTCCTTATGTTTATAATATTTGTGGCGAGAATTTTAATAGTTCTAATTTCATTACTCACACTTGTGTAGATGCCAGTTGGAAGGGTTGCGATAGCACTGTTATTTTGGATTTGGCCATCCTCGACCCACAGGTGGTGATTTCTACTCCGCCGACATTAGATTGTGGAGCAGCAGCGACTGTAACTTTAAGTGCGGCGAATTCAAATATTCCCGGATGGCCAGGTGTTAACTTGAGTTTTTCCTGGAGTGGACCTGGAATTGTCGGTTCAGCAAATGGCGTGACGGTAGATGTTAACGAACCTGGACAATACTGTTTTACACTGACGGGATCCCGGGATGGAGTCTCGTGTTCTGATACTAAATGCGTCACTGTCACCCAGAATGTAGCGGTGCCCCCGACCCCTCAAATAAGCGGAAACTTGTCGCCCTGTGAAGGCGCCACAGTCAATTATACGGTGACGCCCGGCGGCGCGCCTGCTCCGAGCGGATATACTTGGACTACTCCTAATGGCGAACCTTTCACCCAAGTGAATGCGACGACGATAGCTGTCACCTGGAATAGTAACGCAGGCGGACAACTTTGCGTCACAGCCAACAATTCCTGCGGCTCTTCAGGGCCTGCTTGCGTCACTATCGCGATTCAAGCGGTTGCACAGACGCCTAATGTCTCCGGGCCAGGAACAGTCTGCGCCAACAACCAGGCGCAAACTTATACGATCAATCCTACCCAACCCGGAGTTACATATACCTGGACAGTACCGTCAGGAACTTCCTTTTCAGGGTCTGGGGCAAGTATAGATGTCAATTTTAATGGAGCGCCTACCGGCAGTGTACAGATATGCGCTACTGCGCAAAATGCCTGTGGACCCAGCCAGCCGGGTTGCTTTGATGTAATTATTGCTGCGGCGCCGGCAGCGCCAGTATTGAATGGGCCTACCGATGTCTGTACCAGTGGAGGAGAATATAACTATTCCGTTACTACGCCTCAGCCTGGCGTCACCTACAATTGGACGGCGCCTCCCGGAGCGACGATCACCGGAACAGGGTCAGACGTTACTATCAATTTTGGCGGCGTCAGTTCAGGGCAGGTTTGTGTTTCTGCATCAAACAATTGTGGCGCCGGTCAACAGACTTGCCAGAATGTCGCAGTAACGCAAGCGCCCTCTGCAACGATCAGCGGTTCAGGCGCTTTTTGTCAGGGTAGCGGCGGGTCGGTGAACCTGACAATCACAGCTACAGGCGCCGGCCCCTGGACGATAGAATACAGTATAAACAATGGCGCTCCGACTTCCGTCAACGTTACTTCCAGCCCATACACTTTGGCGGCTACTCAACCCGGGTCTTATACTTTGACCAGTGTTTCAGTTGGCTCAGGTTGTGCAGGAACTTTCAGCGGCACGGGGACAGTTACTGAAAACCCAACGCCAACAGCGGTACTGAGCGGCTCCGGCAGTTTGTGTCAGGGAAGCGGCCAACAAGTTCCTCTGACAATTACCCTTACCGGTACCGCTCCCTGGACGATTGGTTGGGAGGTAGGCAATGCCGCACAGGCGCCTTTGACTGCCAACGCTTCTCCTTTTACCCTAAATATTGGCCAGGCGCAGGCGGGAAATATCACATTGACTAATTTGGCAGACGGCAATAATTGCCCGGGCACTGTTTCCGGCACAGCAGTAGTAACAGTTAATACTGCTCCTACAGTTACTGGAATTAGCGCTGTTTGCGATGCATTGAATGAGAATTTTACCGTTTCCTTTACTATCAATGGAGGGGATCCGGCTAGTTATACGGTCACTCCCGCGGATGGGACTTTGACAGGCAACCAATTTGTAAGCAACCCCATCCCAAGTGGAAGCGGGTATTCTTTTGTCGTGACAGATGCCAATAATTGCAATCCTATCACGGTTGCCGACAATGCTGTAGTCTGCGACTGTACGACAGCAGTTGGGTCTATGGACAATGCCAGCGCGGAGGAATGCGGCGACGGCCCGATTACGATTCCCTACGACGACAGTGGAGAAGAATTCGATGGCAATGACGCCCTGGTGTTTATACTTCATTCAGGCAGCGGCATTACGGTTGTTCCGCCAATTTATTCCGTTTCCTCTACTCCGGAAGTGAGCTTCGACCCGGCCACCATGACTTATGGAACTACCTACTACTTTTCAGCAGTCGTTGGCGATGAAGACGGCCCTGGCGCAGTAGATTTAGACGACCCCTGTCTTGCGGTAGCGCAGGGTACTCCAGTTATATTTTATGAAATTCCCACAGCGGTGCTAAGTGGCAATCCGGCTATTTGTGAAGGAAGTTCTGGCGCACTGAGTGTGGAGTTTACAGGCGTATCGCCTTGGAGTATCACCTACGATGACGGCTCCGGCAATACCCAGACTGTCAATGGTATCACTAATAATCCATACTCGCTGTCAGTTAATCCTACGAGCACTACGACTTATTGCCTCACTGCTATGAGCGATGTGCATTGCGCCGGCACTGAGAGCGGATGTGGAACGGTCACGGTAAATACCGGCGTCCAATATTCTAACCTCAGCGTTATTTGTAATTCGACCAGTACCGGCTATACCGTTTCATTTGAAATTACGGGTGGCGATCCTGCCTCTTATGTAGTTACCGGAGGTTCTGGTACTATAAGCAATGGCGTATTCACCAGCGACGAATTGCCCACAGGGACAGGATTCTCTTTCACTGTGGATGATGCTAATGGCTGCGACCCGCAGACAGTTTCTCAAACTCAGGTCATTTGCGATTGTACAACCGATGCAGGCCAGATGGATACGACACCGGTTTCTGAATGTGGCGATGGACCTGTGAGCGTAGGCGATGCAACCGGATTTGATTTGGACGGAGACGACCTGCATTTGTATTACCTGCACACAGGTTCAGGCAATATTTTGGGAACCGTCATCACAACGAATAGCGTTCCTGTCTTTGGATTTGACAATGCCACAATGAGCTACGGAACGACTTACTATGTCTCATCAGTAGTAGGAAATGACGATAATTTGGGTGGGATTGATTTGACAGACCCGTGTTTGTCTATCGCCCCCGGGACGCCGCTTGTTTTCTACGAAGTTCCAACAGCCACACTTGCCGGCAGTACTGAAATCTGCCCTGGAGAAACGGCTGACCTGATCATTGTATTGACGGGTAGCTCTCCCTGGACAGTGCTTATCAATGGACAGGAGATTTCAGGAATTAATGGAACTCCATACATCTATACGGTTTCTCCAACCACTACCACTACCTACGATCTTACTTCTGTCGAGAATGTGCATTGCCAAAATACTGCGAATGGTTCTGAAACTGTGACAGTGCATCAGCCGCCGGTCGTTGCCGGTGTGAGCGCAGATTGCAATGCCTATGGCACTGCCTTCAGCGTAACGATTGACATTGCCAGCGGCGATCCGAGCTGCTACCAAATTTCACCTGGTACTGGAACTTTGACAGGCAGTCAATTTGTAAGCGATGAAATTCCTGCGGGACAGGGCTATTCTTTCCAAATTTCGGATTGTCATGGATGCCCTTCGGTATTGACAGAAGAGCCAATTATAGACTGCAATTGTATTTCAGAGGTAGGGACTATGGATACAACGCCCATCAAGGTTTGTGGTAATCAGCCTGCCGTTGCCAATTATTTGGGCGGCGAGGTGCTCGACCCGGATGATGTGCTTTGTTTTATACTCCACGCCGGCGATCCCAATCAGCCCGTCAGCTCCAACTCTTCGGGTTCATTTTCCTTCAATCCTGGTACGATGACTTATGGGCAGCAATACTATATCGTCGCTGTAGTGGGGAATGATTCCGGCAGCGGCTGTGTTGATTTGAGCGACCACTGCAAAGACTTTAGCGCTGCTGTGCCGGTTCAGTTTTATCCGACTCCGACGGCTACGCTCTCCGGCACTACGGATATTTGCAATGGAGAATCAGCAACACTGAGCGTTAATTTGACTGGTACCGGCCCCTGGACGATTGTTTATCAAAGCGCCGGCGGCAACCAAAATACGTTGACGGCAAACAGTAGTCCGTTTACTTTTGAGGTCAGCCCTGGCTCTTCCAATGTTTACAGTTTAGTCAGTTTAGCAGATTCTCAGTGTACTGGTACGGTGAGCGGGACTGCGACTGTTACAGTGAACAACCCGCCGAGCGTCGTCAACGTGCAAACTGCATGCGATGGAACAAGCACCATGTACACCGTCACCTTTGAAATAGTGGGAGGAGACCCTGCCTCTTACACGGTTTCTCCATCGGGAACTTTGGTCGGAAACCAGTTTACCAGCAACCCTATTCTCAGCGGAGCTACTTACACCTTCGCAATAGACGACGCCAGTGGCTGCGGCCCTGCAATAACTACCGGCGTTCGGGTTTGCGATTGCCTTACAGAGTCGGGTGCGATGAATTTGACTGCGCTTGATTTTTGCGTGGATGAAACTGCGGTCGCTACACCGGCTACCGGCGTAGTGCTCGATGCGAATGACGCTTTAGTTTATATCCTGCATACCAATAGCGGCAACCAGGCGGGAAATATCATAGCGACGAACAGCGCTCCATCCTTTAACTTCGACCCGCTGACCATGAGCATTGGAGTTCAATACTATATTAGTGCTATGGCGGGCAACGACAATGGATCCGGAGGAGTCTTGACGACCGACCCATGTCTGGATGTTTCTTCCGGCACACCAGTGACTTTCCATGCCTTGCCGACTTTCAGCATTTCTGGTCCGGACGCCATCTGTGCAGGCGAGACGGCCACTATTTCTCTCGAATTGACAGGCACTGGACCCTTTATCGTGAATTTCAACCAAGACGGCGTTCCACAGAGTATTCCGGTACCACAGCCTGGTACATTTACCTTTACTCAGGCGCCTAACGCCACTACGACCTTTGCTCTAGTCTCCATAACGGATACGGGCGCCGGCTGCTCCAATACCTCTACCTTCAGTTACACGCTGACGGTCAACCAACCGGTGACCGCCGGTACTTCTAATGGAAATCTCGATTTCTGTCAGGGTACGATACAGTCGGTAAATTTGAACAATCAGTTGACGGGAGCTAGTGCGGGAGGCCAATGGTCAGGCCCTGCGGGTACAGTACAGGGCGGCATCGTGAATATCAATACTTTGGCGCCTGGAGTATATCCGTTCACTTATATGGTGACGGGGATACCGCCTTGCACAGACGATCAGGAGACCGTGACTATTAATATTGCTCCTCAACCTGTGGCAGATGCAGGTTCGAACCAAGAATTGAATTGCGATGTGACTTCTGTTCAATTAGGAGGATCTGGCACGACAACGACGGATGTAAGTATCCTTTGGACAGGTGGAACGGTCTCCAATCCTACTATCGCCAATCCGACAGTGACTGCTCCCGGAACTTACACCCTTACTGTTTCCAACTCTGTGGGCTGCTCCGACAGTGACGTGGTCACTATTTCTCAAAATATCACCAACCCAACGCCACATATTACCATTTCAGATGTCAGTTGCTTTGGGGATAAGAATGGCTATATAGTAGTAGATAGCGTTACCGAAGGGAATCCTCCGTACCTATTCTCCTTTGATGGGTCGGCCTTTTCGCCGCAATTGCAATTCACTAACCTTTCGCCTGGCGACCACCGACTGATCGTGCTAGACGCATCAGGCTGCGAAACAGAATTGGCATTTAAGGTAGGAGAACCTGAGGAAGTGACGGTAGATATAACAGGCAGTTTTGAAGGCGATAACCCGGTTATCAATCTTGGAGAATCCATTACGCTTCAGATAATCACCAATCCGCCTTTCTACGAACTCGACAAAGTAGTCTGGTCAACTGGTGGATTAGACTCCTGTGATTATTGTCCGCAGATTGTGGTGACGCCTGCACAACAGGCTACCTTCTCGGTGACAATTGATAAAAACGGCTGTAGAGCAAGCGATAACATTACAGTCTTTGTCAAAAAGAACCACCCGATTTTTGCACCAAATGCCTTTTCTCCCAATGAGGATGGCGTCAACGATTACTTCAGGCTTTATGCCGGCAATACAGTTACAGAGATTAAATCATTCCTTGTGTTTAACCGCTGGGGAGAAACTGTTTTTGAATACTATAAATTCTTGCCCAATGATCCTAAAGGCGCCTGGAATGGGTACTACAGAGGCAAAGTTTTGAATCCGGGAGTATATACCTGGTTTGCCGAAATAGAATTTATAGACGGCTTAGAAGAATTGTTTAAGGGCGACGTGATTTTGATGCGCTAATTATTACGACTAATATTTTGTAAAAGCGGGGCGCCCCCTTTTATGAAATGGCATTTAGAATAATCTCCAGCACTCCAAAAAGGAGTTTTTAAAAAAATGGGAACCTTGCTCTATTGGACGGCATGGTTCCTGTTTTTTTCTGAAAGAGCTGCTGATAATAGCCGGGCGATTTGACCATTACAGTTGAATTTTTTGCCTTATGCCGCCTGGCGCTCATTTATTTCAGACTTCTTTTTTTATGATAAAAACCAATTTATACGAGCTTTTTGACAAAAATCAATTTAGTAATATGGTTTGGAAGCCTGTCAGGGCGGCTAACCCTTTGATTTTTAAAGACTAATTCAGTTACTTTGCTAAGGCTTTCAGAATCAATCTTTTATTCAACTAAAAATCTAAGAGAAAATGATACGCATAATCTTTTCCACCCTTGCCCTCTTTGCGCTGATGGCGAATCTGAATAGTCAGACGATAATTTTGAAGGCTGACGACTCCTGCTTAAACCGAATGGAGTATGCCGGCGCTGAAATGGGCGGCGCTTATATTTCTTATGCTGCCAACCTTGGAAACGGCAAGATACTTTCCTTGGACATTGGAACAGAAAATGAACAGTGGGTCAATGAGTTGCCTGGAAAGTTGTCTTATTGCAGTGATTTGAAAATGGACAAGAACTTTGTGCAGCTAATTAACAATGGCGCGCTGAAATTGTACATTGCCCGGCAAAGCCCAACTCAGTTTAATATCTCTTTAGTGAACAAGGCCTCCTATTTCGAGCAAACTGGAAATGAGATTGATTTTACCGGCGAAGACGCTGATTTTACTTTCTCCACCGGCAACCTGATTTCCGATATTAACTTAGCTAAACCCACATCCAAAATGCAGGTTTACATGGACGGAACTTTGAGGATCCAATGCGCTACCGGCTATATTTTATCGAGAAAAGAGAGCCTTCACAGCACTACATTTAAAGAATACGTGCTGATGCCGGGGGTCGGAATTGTCGAAAGAAGTTCTGTTTCCGCTACGGGTCAAACCTCCCGTTTGAAACTAAAAATGGTTGGAGGCAACAGCTATGAACAGTATATCGCCTCTTATTGCGACAAACTCCAGGCTTCATACTACGATAGAACGGGCGGCCTGCCGTCGAACTACGATAATATTGCAAACCAGGGTCAGAACATACCCAGCTCTTACGGAGGCGATCCTTGCGCTCCTTCTCAGAGGCCAGGCCTTCACGTGGTACAAAAAGGCGAGACACTATATGGCATTTCCCGCCTTTACGGTATTTCAGTAGCGAAACTTCAAACTTGGAATAGAATTGAAAACACGGATGTAATCAGCTTGTGCCAACAGCTCTATGTGGCAGATCCAGCCACCGTTAAGGCGAATAATGAACAAGCTTCATCCACGCCGGAAGTCGTTGGCAAAGGCGCCGAACAGGCTTATTGGCTTAATGCTCCCAAAGTCCATACGGTTCAAATTGGGGAGACGGTGGCTAGCCTTGCCTACATGTATGGCTATACGGAAGAGCGATTTCGCAAGATGAACGGATTGGGAGCAAATGAACAAATCATGGCAGGTCAAATACTTCGAAGTTCCGACTGTGTTTGCCCAACGCTTGAATCTTCAACGTCAAACCAACCCCTGCCTTACGAAGCCAAACAGGCGGCTATTCCCACCCAGGGATCGGATGTCTATTTCCGCCCCATCAAGGTTCACCAGGTGCAGGCCTCTGAGACGCTTTATAGCATAGCTAAATTATACGACACTACCGTTGAGAGAATCCTCGAACTCAACGGCATGAAAAATGGCGATGCAGTGAAGCTCGACCAGAGAATTTATGTCCAATAAAAATTGGGTAATCTCTATTGAAAATCAGGATGTGCAATACCGACATATCCTGATTTTTTTGTATCCAATTTGAAATAACCGCGTACTAAACCTTTCCTTTTTACCGAAGTTTTCTTTTTTTTTAAAAATTAAATTGAATAAAATTCTATTTGGAATAGAGCTGAAATAGGTAAATCCCTTAGCCAAACTGCGCACAAAACACAGCTAAAAAAAAATTAAATTCTGAATCCGACTTTAATGAGAAATTTTAACACTTGATGATAGGCAACTGTTAAATGTAAAATTATCTTTGCCCCGTCATCATTTGACACATAGACGAATAGCTTGAATTTTTTACCTGCCATATCCAAAGACGAGAAGCTCCTAATAGTTTTCTGTGAGCGCCCGGAGAATACCATTTTACTTACTGATTTAAAGAAAAAATACGCTGTGCTTTCTCAGCAATGATTCAGGCTTTGGCAAAAGGACAATGTGCTAACTGAACAATAATTATAAAGTGGATACAAAAAGTGTGAAGAAACGCAACCTGAGGAAATTTTTTCAAAATAGAAAAGAGAAGCTAATTTTTCTGGGCGTTGCGTTGGGATTGATTGCTTCGGTTTTTTTCCCAACAAAAAAAGGCGAGTTCATAGGCGCCTCTCTAATACCTGGTTCAGTGATAGAAGAAGAGCAATTAGGAGCTTTTCCAATCACTATTCCCACCATGCGGTATGGCTTTGCCCTCGATACCTTTCAGGTGACAGAAGATAAAGTGCAGAAGAACCAAACTCTCGGCCTTATCTTATCGATGAATGGCAAGAGCGTTTCCGACATCGAAACCATTATCAAAAACTGTCAGGGCGTTTTCAACCTTAGCCGGGATTTCAGGCAAGGTGAAAAATTCACGATCTTATCTAATCTGGCAAGCGGAATACCTGAACATCTGATTTTTGAACCCAATGTTTTTGAATATGTCGTTTTCAATCTGACGAACGAGATGAGCGTTCAAAGAGTGGAAAGAGAAGTCGAAACTGAAACGAGATCAGTGGATGGAGTGATTGAAAGTTCGCTGTGGAAAACCCTGATGGCGCAGGGTATCAATTTTGAAGCAGCGGCGAAAATGGAAGACGCACTCCAGTGGTCGGTTGACTTCAGCCATGCCCAGGCCGGCGATGAGTTCAAAATGATTTATGAAGAGAAGCTCATTCATGGTAAGTCGGTTGGCGCCGGACAGGTCTTTGCGGCCTATTATCGCAGCGGCAACAACGAGACCTATTCCTTCTGGTTTGACAATGGCGAATACAAAGGCTATTACGATCTTGACGGTAGGACGGCCAAAAAGGGCTTCCTCAAAGCTCCCGTTAAATTCACCAGAATTTCATCGAACTACAATTCGAGGCGGCTTCATCCCATCCTCAAAAGTGTAAGACCCCATTTAGGCACCGACTATGCAGCGCCTCATGGCACCCCAATTATCGCCGTCGGAGATGGAACTGTAATCGAGGCCGCTTATACTTCGGGTAATGGACGCTATGTGAAAATTAAACACGACGGTACCTATCAGACGCAATATCTACACATGTCCCGATTCGCAAAAGGCATTAGAAAAGGAGCGCATGTAGCGCAAGGAGAAGTAATAGGTTATGTTGGTAGCACAGGCTTAGCCACCGGCCCTCACGTCTGCTTTCGTTTTTGGAAAGATGGTAAGCAGGTCAATCATTTAAAACTCATTTTGACAAAAGCAAAGCCGCTTACTGACTCAGTATTGCAGGAATTCTTCCAAACCAGGGACAAATATCTCGTCATGCTAAAATGCGTAGAATCCATAGACAACCCCTCACAGGGCGAGGCGACAAATACCCCGCCCCAACCGATATCGGCAAATCCATAAAAGAAGGATGGGGGACGAACATCGCTTGATGCCCTATCCTGGAAAATTAATTCACTCGTAATAAACAAAAACGAACTTTAAACACAATAACTGGTATCTTACGATAGACACACCGCCTGCGCTTCATCCTGAGGCGCAGGTTTTTTTTATAGCCCTATTTCTTCCATTAGCCGATCTACCCGTTTATCCACTTCTGGGTCGGTTTCCAATTCAGGGGCATGATGCGATTTTTTCCTGGAATCTATGATGATGGCGTCTTTACAACCCCAGTGCTTATGCTCAGTGAAAGCTCTAATGCCGTAAATATCGTGCGATGGATTGGCCCGCGTAAAAGTTACCCAGAGGAAATTGTTCAGATTATTTGTCGTAAAAATTGAATCGTCGGCCAGCACTACGAGCGGGATGTGTTTTTTAAAATAATTGGAGTAGCGCTCCATTTCCTTTGCAAAAAATTCTATCTCCCTGGAGCCGACAGACAGAGCCGCCTGGATGACGAGGATACCCTGCTGAATGAATTTGGGAGCGCTGAAGCCCGCAGGCAGGGAAAAATCCTGAGGCAGTTCGTCTTTCAATTCCCTTCTTTTTTCTCCACAGCAGGCGATGACCACTTTGCTTCCTTCATTCCAGCCTGCTCCCGAATAATCCAGAGTATCGATAGTAGTGCGGGTATAGAAATGCAAATCCCGGGCGAGGTCTATGCGCTCTAACACGTGGCTGAAGAACTGAGGAACATCGTAAGCGCTGAGGGCGGGAGCGTCTCCCTCTGCTGCGATGATGAGGAATTTGGTAAGACTGGTCTGGCCTTTCCCCAGCAGGTGATTGGCCTGAGTGAGAATTTCTTCCGGCTTGGGTTCCCGGAAAGGCATGTAGCGCTCGCTGCCGATAGCCAGCAAAAGGGGATGCACGCCTGCCGCATCTATTGCGTGAATCTCGCGAACGCCGGGGAACTCCTGCGCCGTCAATGGCTCCACTAACTGATGAATCAGCCAGCCAAAAGAAGTGTCTTCCTGCGGCGGTCGACCCACCACGGTAAAATGCCAAATAGCGTTCCTGCGATGATAGACGCTTTCGACTTCCATGACCGGAAAATCATGCTGTAGTGAATAATAGCCGAGGTGGTCGCCAAACGGGCCTTCCGGTTTTTTTTCGTTTTTGCGAATGACGCCGGTAATGACAAAGTCGGCATCTCCAGAAAGGAAATAGCCATTTTTCTCTAAATACCGGAAGCGACGCCCGCCTAACATACCCGCAAAGGTGAGTTCGCTCAAACCTTCGGGCAGGGGCATGATGGCGGCAAACGCATGCGACGGCGGGCCGCCGACAAAAATGGAACAGCGGAAAGGCTCTTCGCCCGCATTGTACATGCTGTGATGGATTCCAATTCCCCGGTGTAGCTGGTAGTGCATTCCCACTTCTTCATTGGCCAGGTAGTCATTGCCAGACAACTGGATGCGGTACATGCCCAGATTGGAATGCATGATATTCCTATCGCCGGGCGGCAGGGTGAGCACCTGGGGCAGGGTGATAAAGGCTCCTCCGTCTTCTTTCCAGGATACGATTTGAGGCAGCTTATCTATCGTCGTTTTACCATATAAAACAGGCGCGCGATGCGTCCTCTTTGGCAGAGCCCTGAGCGCAGTCAGAGGCGCATTGAGATAATGGAAGGGCTTTTTTAAAAAAAGAAACGGGTCTGCTTTCAACTCTATGACCTGCTTTACTTTCGGTAAAGTATCTCTGAAAAGAAAGGCTGTGCGTTCCTTTGTCCCATAGATATTGGAAACGGCGCAAAAGGGACTTCCTTTTACTTTTTCAAATAATAAGGCGGGACCTTGCGCTTCGTAAACCCGGCGCTGAAGCTCGGCCATTTCTAATCGAGGGTCTATTTCCCTGTGGATGCGTTTTAACTGGCCGTGCTTTTCGAGGTCGAGGACGCATTCATTCAGACTTTTATAGCCCATCTTATTGGATTTTTTTTTTGGAAAATATTTGAACCGGCGCTATTCAAAACCTTGCCGGCGCCATGAAGGTCTCACAGGTTTTTTGCCAGCCAGGAAGAGACTCTGAAACGCGGCCCATGATTTTTTTCGAGCGCAGAACAGCGTTCTATAAACTTCTCTTTGCCCATGGTCTGAATCATTTGAATAACTCCGCCAGTGAAGGAAGGGAAGCCCCAGCCGTAAATACTGCCTAAGTTAGCCTCCTGTACGTTGGCGATCACGCCTTCCTGTAAACACCAAATCGCCTCGATGACCTGGGCAAAGAGGAAGCGCTCCATGATCTCCTTTTTGGGGAACTCAGCCTTCTGTGTAGGGAAGTGCTCCTGTAATCCTTCCCACAGTCGTACCTCTTCGGCGTCGTAGTTATAAAAACCGGCTTTTTTGCATAGACCGTGGCGATTTAATTCCGCCGTCATTTTTTTCAAAACGGCTGCGGCTGGGTGCTGAATGTATTTAGAGCCGTAGTGTGTAGCGGCCTGCTGTTCATAGCGCAACAACAATTCAAAAGAAAGGTCGTCGGCCATTGCCAAGGCGCCGGCGGGCATCCCTGACTGCAATCCCAAATGCTCAATCATGGCGGGAGGGTAGCCGTCCATCAGCATGGTAATCCCTTCGAGAATGTAGGTATTTTGAACCCGGGCGACAAAAAAGCCCCAATCGTCCTTCACCACAATCGGAACCTTGCCGATGGCTCGCACAAAGTCAATGGCTTTGGCAATAGTCTCTTCGTTGGTCTTTTTGCCCCGCACAATTTCCACTAAATTGACCTTCTCTACCGGTCTGAAAAAATGCAGTCCTACAAATTGCTCTGGCCTGATAGATTTCTCTGCCAATTGGGTGATGGGGATGGAAATGGTATTGCTGGCGAGAATGGCAAACTCATCCAGATACTCCTCGGTCTGGCTGACGACCTTCTTTTTGACCTGTAGGTTTTCAAAAACTGATTCGATGACCAAATCGCAATTGGTGAAGTCGCTGGAGTTTTCGGTGGTTTTTATGAGATAAAGCGCCTTCTTCCTTTCCTCCGGTTCCAGGTCATAAGCTTCTAACATTTGCGCTGTTCGCTCCCTTCCCTGTTCGGCAATGATGCGGGAAACGTCCTTTAAGGTGACTTCAATTCCTTCTGCCAGACAGGCGGCGGCGATACCCGAACCCATTATCCCTGCGCCGACTATTCCGGCTCTACGGGGGCGAAATTTCCCAAACCCTTTCGGGCGATTGAGTCCGTTGGCAATTTCATTTTCGTCAAACCATAGCGCATGAATCATATTTCTGGAGGCGACGCTGCGCAACAAGGCAGTGTAGTAGCGACTTTCGATGCGGCAGGCCGTGTCGAAGTCCACTAAGCTGCCTTCGACCAAAGTGTTGAGGATGGCTTGTGGCGCCGTGATTTCTTCCGGATTTTCGTCTATATAAAATGGATTGTGCCTGGCGACCTTTGCCGCTAAACGGGTTATTGAGCGAGCCGTTTTCAGGTCTTTGGCCGTTCCTCCCGGGATAGAATTGGAGGCGAGATCCCAGGGTCGGCAACTCTGCCGGGTGTTCAATAGCCAGTTCTTCGCCTTTTGGAAAAGTTCGGTTTCGTCTTTGCCTAATTCGTCTGCGAGACCGGCCTGTAGGGCGGCTCTGGGCGACCATTTTTTTCCGCTGGTCAATATTTCAAAAGCTCGCTCTATACCCAACAACCAGAGCAATCTTATGACGCCGCCATTGCCGGGCATCAGGCCAAAATTGACTTCGGGGAGACCTACTTTAATCTCAGGCTGATCCAGGACGAAGCGCCGATGGCAGGCGAGCGCCAACTCGAAACCGGTTCCAAGAGCGGCGCCGTTGATGACTGCGACAACGGGCACGCCCGGGCGCTCAATGTCTCGGAAAAATGATTTTAGCTTTTGTGCATAGTCGAAGATTTCGCGGGGGTCTTGCATTTGAATGAGGTATTCCCAATCCCCGCCTTCTAAGAAAGTCTTCTTGGCAGAAGTGATGACAACGCCTTTGAGCCTGTTCTGCGCTTTTTCTTTTTTCAATAATTCAATTACCGGTACAAAGGCATCCACAATTTCGTGGTTGAGTACATTGGTGGGTCGCCCGGCCATGTCGAGCGTTATGGTGGCGATTTTGTCGTTGTCTTTAGTATAGCGAATCATGTGAGCAGTGCCAGGTGATTTAGTGGAGGCAAAAGTAAGAACTGTTTTGAGCCTTGCCTGCGCTTAACGGCTTTTGAGCATCCAGTTGCCTTTTACAGAGTAGTAATCCGCTTCCGGAAACACCTTTTTAAAAATATTTTCAAAAAAAGCTAAGCTAAGCTTTCGATCCCATTCCTGAGCCGCTAAGCGATTATACAGCAACAACCCATTTTCCTTGAGCAGGCTACGTAAATCCTCCAAAAATTCAATCTCTTCAAATTCTTCCGGGATAAAGTCGTCCAAAAAGACGTCCATGATGACTAAGTCGAATTGCTCCGAACAGGTCGCCGCAAAAAGCCGGGCGTCGGCAATTTGGAGTTGTATGGGGGAACGCAGTTCAGACAAGACATACTTTGTAGCCCAGAGCGCTATGACTTCGTCCCGCTCCACGCCGACGTATCGGTAATTTTGTTTGAACTTTTTTTCCAGCATATAGGGAATGCTACCCAGTCCAAATCCGAGGATGAGCGCATCCTCGAATCCCATTTCTCCAATTTTTAATTTTTCAAAGGTGGCGGTGAAGTTGTCGTATAAATCGCCATAGGAGTAAATGGCGTTGGGAGTGCTGAGACAGTACCTTCCTTTTCGAAGACACAGGTCTAAATCTGGATTTAACCCGGTTGCTGCCTGCTCGATTTGGATGTCCCTGAAATGACTCAGAAAGGTTTTCCAGAATGGCTGTTTCAAGAGAAAAATGAGTGTTAGTGATGCGAATAATGCCAAACACGAAGAAAGCAAAGATTATTCACAAATAAAAAAAGGAGGCTCAGCGGGAAGAACAAACACAATGGGCGATTTTGCAACTGCCGATTTCTCTTTCGATTTTAATTTCAGACCAGATCGAAATACTTCTTCCCTAAGCCCTCATCTACTTCCCAGTGCCGGTATTTGGTAGTTTCTTCAAAGGTCTTCATGAGCAGCAGTCGATCCTGGGTATCTAAGCTGTGTCCCATGATTTTCTTCATACGCTCAATTCCTTCAAATGCCTTTTTGGGGACGTAGGTCGTGAGATCGTGTTTGCCTCCCCAGGAAAAGGAAGGTATGTACTTAGAGGGGTATTCGCTGCCGAAAATATTGCAGCAAACCCCGACGACGGTTCCGGTATTGAACATGGAATTGATGCCGGTCATAGAGTAGTCGCCGAGAAAAAGGCCTGCTTTGAGTTGGCCGCTTGGCTTCGCTTGTCCCGTGGCGTAGTCCCAGATTTTGACTTCGCTCCAGTTGTTTTTCAGATTAGAGCAATTGGTATCGGCGCCGAGGTTGCACCACTCGCCAATGACGGAGTCGCCGAGATAGCCCTCGTGCCCTTTTTGTGAATATCCAAAAAAAACGGAGTTCTTAATTTCTCCACCCAGTACTGAAAATGGACCGGCGGAAGTAGAGCCGTAAATCTTGGCGCCCATTTTCACCTTGCTACCTTCTCCCAATGCGAAAGGCCCGCGAATCATAGCGCCTTCCATTATCTCGGCATTTTTTCCGATGTAAATAGGGCCTTTTGAAGCATTGAGAGTGACGCCTTCCACTTTGGCGCCTTTCTCTAAGAATATTTTGCCATCGCCAATAACGGTGTTGGAGCGGCTGACGGGCTGAGAATTGCGCTCTTTGGTAATGACCTGGAAATCTGATGCTATGGCCTCGCCATTCATTTTGAAAATGTCCCAGATATGGGAGAGCTTTTGTAAGTCTGTGGCCTTCAGTTCAAAACTGCTCAGCTCTTCTATGTCGTCGTCCATGAGTCGCCTGAACTGATTCCTGTCGAGCACCGCCGCAATCAATTCGCCTTTAAATACCATGGCCTCGCCGCATTCCATGCGATTGATGAGCGAACACAAACCGGCGTTGGGAAGTACTGAGCCGTTGATTAGGAAATTGTGCTCGGCGATGACGATGTCGTATTTATCGGAGAGGTAATCCTCTGTGATATAAGAGGCGCTCCCATTTAGCCACCTCTCCCATCTTTCGCGGTTGGTAAAAATTCCCATTCTGATTTCACAAACGGGGCGGAGAAAAGTGAAGGGCAGCAGGCTCTCCCTGGTTTCGTTGTCGAACAAAATAATATTCTTCATAGCAAGAATGGTGACGATTGAATTCCTGAAGGTTTAACGATTAGGCAATTGTGAAAGGCTGCCTTTGGACGACAATTTTATGAAAAAAGCCTCAACCTGTTACGGGTTGAGGCTTTTTAAAAGCAAATGAAACAGAATTAATTATTCTTCGTCAGTCTTGGCATATTTGGACTTTGCAAAGCGCTTGTTAAATTTGTCAATACGCCCTGCCGTGTCCACAAACTTCATCTTACCTGTAAAGAAAGGATGCGAGTAAGAGGAAATTTCCAGTTTTATCAACGGGTATTCATTGCCGTCTTCCCAAACGATGGTGTCCCTCGTTTCTGCACAGGAGTGAGACAACCAGGCTTCGTCACAAGAAAAATCTTTGAAGACAACTGTTCTGTAATTTTTTGGATGGATATCTTTTTTCATGACTTCTTTTTTTCAATTTTTGAATTGGGCGGCAAAGATAGTGTTTTTTAAGTTTTTCAAAAAAAATACAACCAGCATTTAATTTTTAAACGGCTCCATTAAAATTGGAGAAGTGGATAGCTAAAAGCAACTTCGATGAATCACATTTTAGAAGGCTTTTGAATGGACGACAATATTCTTAAGACCGAGGCTAAATTGGCTGGGCAGAGAGAGAGGAAACCCCGTGTTTATTTAATTTTTATTCCAAAAAAATCGAATAGAATGGATAAAAAGATTTTACCTTAGCACGCACAACAAAAAAATTAAAGAGAGCGTGTTTTCGCCGGGCTTACATGTCAACAATCGTAAGTCCGGTTTTTTTTGAAAGAATGAAAGTTTTTAAAACAACCTACTTTTAGGCCGCAATTTTAAATTCCAACTTTTAATTTAATTATTTAACAACATGAAATTTCCTGAGAATCTGAAGTACACAAAAGATCACGAATGGGTGCGGGTAGAAGACAATGTCGCCTATGTCGGGATAACAGATTTTGCCCAGAGTGAATTGGGTGAAATCGTTTACGTTGAAGTAGATACAGTGGGAAACACCCTTTCCCAGGAAGATGTGTTCGGCACCGCCGAAGCTGTTAAAACAACCTCCGACCTTTTCATGCCGGTATCGGGGAAGGTTGTCGAATTCAATTCTGCCATCGCTGAAGGAGAGGGCGACGACCCCACGCTATTGAATAGCGACCCATACGGAGAAGGCTGGATTATAAAGGTTGAATTGACAGACCTCAACGAGCTGGCCGAGCTATTGGACGCTGCGGCTTACGCTGCATTGGTTGAATAATTTTAAGGTAATTTTCTCCTACACACACCATTTTTTAATGGCAAAGCATCATTGTAAATGATATCGCACACACTGAAAATTTGGATTAAAAGTTCTTTGACAGTACGACATTTGAGAATTAATAAGGTATGAGCCGGGAAAAGGCAAAACGCTCTTGAGCCGTCCCGATAAGTTGATACCCTGTTAGGCAGGCGCCAAAAAGCCTGGAAAAAAGTTGGCAAGCTCAAATGTCATACCTTCAACACGACAAATTTTTTTAGCTTATAAAACTGCGCAATATCAGATTTTCTAAAAGTTATTTGAAAAACGATCTGTTTTGAACCCTTTTTTACCTGTTTTAATCTGGACGCTAATTATCCTTGGATTGTCCATAGGACCAGGCGTTCAAATGCCGGAAGTAATAGCTTCGCCGGACAAAATTGGGCACTTTATCGCCTATGGCGTCCTCGGCTGGCTGACTTCCAGGGCGCTATTAAAAAGGGGAATTTACAATCGGAAAATACTTTGGCTCTCGGCGGGATTGATTTGTGGCTATGGCGCTCTGATGGAGTTTATCCAGTGGGCGTTTTTCCCGAACCGCTTCTTTGAAGTGTGGGATATGGTAGCCAACGCTGCGGAGCTATAACAGCAATCTTAGTTTTTCATCATTTCATTTTTAAAACCTAGCCAATATGGATTTCGAAGTAACAGGTAAAATTGTCGTATTCGCACTGTTGGCAGTGGTCGTTGCAACGGTAGCGCTCATCTTCATCGTGAAAGGCGCATACAACAAGCGCGCGAGTAGCAACCTAACTCAAAAGCACGAAGGAAAATCATTTTCTTCACCATTGGAGGGAAGGGTCAAGTATCCGGAAGTGGATACCTTCAGCCTGAGCGGTACCTTTTTGAATTACGGTCTCCTGGCGGCTATCATCCTGATGATCCTGGCATTTAGCTGGACGCAGTACGAGAAGGTCGTAGATGTTTCTCAGTACCTCGGCACGCTGGATGAAGAGATCGAGATGGAGACTCCTCGCACAGCCGAGCCGCCGCCACCGCCGCCGCCGCCGCCGCCACCAAAAATTCAGGAAGTACCCAATGATATTTCCATCGAAGAAACTGTGACTTTCAAAGACCAGAGTATCCACGAAGAGACCGTTGTGGAAGCGCCGGTCGTAGTCGAAAAGGCGCCCCCTCCACCGCCTCCTCCACCGCCGCCGCCTAAACAAGAAGAAGAGGAAATCTTTAAAGTCGTTGAAGATCAGCCTGCATTCCCTGGATGCGAAAACATTTCTGATAAGGCAGAAAAGAAGAAATGCGCCGACGAAAAGATGCTCCAATTCATCTACAGCAATATCAAATACCCATCTATTGCGCGTGAAAACGGTGTAGAAGGAATGGTCGTCGTTAAGTTTGTCGTCGAAAAAGATGGCAGCATTACCCTGCCCGAAGTCATTCGCGACATCGGCGCCGGCTGCGGCCAGGAAGCGCTCAGGGTCGTCAGCATGATGCCCAAATGGGAACCAGGCAAACAGCGCGGACGAGCCGTCAGGGTTCAGTTCAACCTTCCGGTAAAATTCAAACTGGAATAAACTAACTTTTTCATAACTAATAGGGTGATCGGCTTCGGCTAATCACCCTTTTTTTATCCCTGTTTCTGAGTAAGACGTAGATGACCTTTCGCCCTCCTCCTGATTAAAAGCCCCTCCCGGAAAGGTTGGGGAGGCCGCCCCCCAAGCAAAAGATAAAAAATCCGGCAGGAAATTTCTCCCCCCAAAGAGCCTAAAAGGCCCTTCCCTCGGAAAACTTGGGGAGGCCGACATGTTTTTTAAGAATAGAAAAACCCCCTTTTCTAAAATGAGATAAAATGCTGTCGATCAGAAGCTTGGAAGGTGCGATACTGAATTTATTTTTAAAAAACAATCCTCCTCCCGTGGTATTCCCTGGTGCCGATTTCACGGTGAACCTCCGCCAGGTTATCTTTTGTCACTTTCCCGGCCACCAGAATTGTGATACTGTCGCCTGTTGCGGCGATCATTTTTTTTAAAACCTCTTTTCCTTCTAAAGCAGTGGGGGCGCCGCCAGAGGAAAGTATTCGCTGAAGATTGGGCACTTCCATTAATAGGCGGGCGCTGTTGACTGGATCCGAGGTTTCATCAATCGCTTTGTGGAAGCTGACGGAAAGAGGGTAGGAGAGCGCCGCTAATTCTTTGGTTTGCTCTATGTCGATTTCATTTTGAGGATTCAAAATACCGAGTACGACGCCCGTCACGCCGATTCTTTTGCAAAACTCAATCTCCGATTTCATTTCCTCCAATTCTGCCGACGTATAGACAAACCCTCCCGCTACCGGCCGGATAATCACCATGATGGGAATGTCTAAACTTTGCTTTGCCGCTGTGATCAAATCGCGGGGAGGAGTCAGGCCGCCTAGCTCTAAATGAGCGCAAAGCTCAATGCGTTGAGCGCCGTTCTTTTGAGCCAGCAAAGCCTCTTCTATGGTTTCGACACAGGCTTCTAACAGGAGGTTATTTCTTTTCACTGCTGAATAATTCTTTTCGTCCGTACCTGCTACAGATAGGGCATTGGCGCGGATCGTGGCTGCGCGCCTGGCAGTATTCCCGCCCGAAATAGATGATCTGGAGGTGAAGTTTGTTCCAGGTCTCTTCGGGAAAAAGAGCTTTCAAATCCCGCTCGGTTTCCACCACGTTTTTCCCGCTGCTCAACCCCCAGCGCCAAGCTAATCTGTGGATATGCGTGTCCACGGGAAAAGCCGGCACTCCAAACCCCTGGGACATGATGACCGAGGCCGTTTTATGACCCACCCCTGGTAAAGCTTCGAGAGCTTCCCAGTCGGCAGGCACTTTTCCCTGATATTTTTCCAATAAAATATGAGAGAGGTCAAAAATAGCCTGCGACTTTCTCGGCGCCAGACCGCAGGGCCTGATGATATCTTCGATTTCCTTTGGACTGAGTTGAACCATGTCGCCCGGATTGTCTGCCTTAGCAAAAAGATGCGGCGTCACCTGATTGACCCGGACGTCGGTGCATTGTGCGGAAAGCAGCACCGCTATTAGTAAGGTGTAAGTATCCTCGTGGCTGAGTGGGATGGGAGTTTCGGGATAAAGCCCGTCGAGGATTTGGGCAATCTCTGCGGCTTTTTTCCGCAAGACAGGAGAATATTTCTTCGGAGAAGCATTAGCCATCTTATGGGTAGTTTTCTTTTCACGCCGACTAACTCAGCCGGCGCCGTTGTTTTTTGTCAATACCGGATAGCTTCGGGATTATCGCTGAGATAAAGCGGCAGGGTCCAGCTCAGCCGAAAACCTGTGAGCAGGTCGGTGCGCTTTCGGTCGTCCTTTCGCCGGGTATCGAAGTCGAAGCTGCGCTGATTCTGGGTAAAGGCCTGGGTAAATTCAAATCCGGCGATGAAATTAACCCTTCTATTTTGAGCGAGATACTGATATCCTATAAACTCCGTCATGGCAAATCCATTGCTCAGGCGGTCGTAGCCTTTTTTGTACTTTCCGCTCAGTTGTGGTATATCCGTCAGCGGGTCGTCCTGAATCTTGATTTTATGTTGAAGCATGCCTGCGCCTACGGTGACTCGAAGACCTGCGCGCTTATTGGTCTTGGAAAGAGAAAAAAGCTTTCCCAAATGGCCGCCCGCATAAAGCCCCCGCTCCCGGAGTTTGATTTCTGACAATGCCCCGTCGCCGCCGAAGATATTGCCGTCCTCATTCCTCAGCCCGGCCAATACATCTTCCTTTACATGCGAGCCAAATTGAAAAGTACCCTGAGTGCCAATGATATAATTGCCCTTCATCATCAGCTCTACGGTTCCTCCAGTAGTAAAATTATACCCAAAACGCTCAGACAAATCGCCGCCCGGCCACTGTAAGCCATAGCTGAAATTGAACAATAGAGCATGGCCTTCGTTGCTGCGCTCATCCAGCATGTATCGGTTCTTTTGAGCCGCTAAGTTTGTAGCGATTGCTAAGGCTATTAAAATGCTCCAACTTTTTTTCATAAAAACTTAGTTGAGATGCGATTAAAGTTCTCTACAGAAAATTCAGTTGAAATTCCCCTGAGTTCATCCATCTGCGAAATCTGCGGGAAACAAAAGACTCTTCAGGAAAATTGCATGGATTAAATTCTTTCAAAAAACAATTGATTGTAAACAAACAGGTCTGACCCGCGCAACTGCCCTCAATTACTCGCAAGCCCCCTTTTGGAATGACTTTACGCCGGCATTGCGGGCGGCGCATTCGTTCGGATAGGTCTTTCCATCGCAGCCGCACACGGGCTTGTAATCGTCCGGACAGTCCGTTTTCACGGGATTCGGGTCAATACAGTCCTGGCATTTTCCAGGGAACCAACGCAGTATGCCCGCTCTTTCAGCGAGACAGGAGTTGGAATAAGTTTCACCGTTGCAACCGCAAACGGGTTGGTATTCTTTGGTACAGGGGCCGTCGCTGATTTTGGCGGGATCGATGCAGTCCTGGCATTTTCCCGGGAACCAACTGCGCAGCCCGGCTCTTTCGGCGACGCAGGGGTTTGAGTAGGTCTTGCCGTCGCAGCCGCAGACGGGATCGTATTCTCGCGTGCAGGGACCCTCGCCGACCTTTGTCGGGTCAATGCAGGTAGTGCATTCGCCCCTTACGAAATTGACGACGCCGGCTTTTATAGCCATGCATTCATTGCCGTAGGAGACGCCGTTGCAACCGCAGACCGGGGCGTATTCTAAGGTGCATATTCCGTTCGGTTCCATCTTAGAAGCGTCTATGCAATCGCCGCATTCGCCGAAAGTATAAAACATTACTCCCGCCCTTTCTGCCAGGCAAGGATTGTCATAAGTGAGACCGTTGCAGCCGCAGACGGGATTGTATTCGGTCGTGCAGGGTTCGTTGTTGATTTTAGCGGGATAAATGCAGCTATTGCATTCGCCCCTTACAAATCTGACGACGCCGGCTTTTATTGCCATGCACTCATTGCCGTAGGTGACGCCGTTGCAGCCACAGACAGGGTCGTATTGCAGGGTGCATATTCCGTTCAGTTCCATCTTAGAGGCGTCCACGCAATCGCCGCATTCGCCGACGGTGAAAAAACTAACTCCCGCCTTTTCTGCCATGCAGGGATTTCCGTAAGTGACGCCGTCGCAGCCGCAGACGGGTTTATATTCTGTCGTACAAATCCCGTTGGGATCTACTTTCTTCGGATCAATACAGGAATCGTTTCCGGAAGAAGCGACTCTGTCGCAGGTGGCAGCTAAGAATAAAAGAGCTGTCAGACAGGTAAGGTACAGGCTAAGGTTTTTCATGACAAAAGTTAAAGGGTGAGAAATAGAATTCAATTCTTTTTCAAATCGTTGAAACAGTATTGAAGTTAACTGCCACAAATCAAGCAAATTTTTCTTTCGGGTTTAAAAAAATGACGGCTCTTTTTCTTTGAATTGGCTCGCCTGCTCTCTCAGCCCACAGCGCATAGTATTTTTTTTCCAAAAATAATCTGAAGAAGTTAGACCGAATTACAGTGAAACTCCCCGCTTCCAGGGGATAAAGTCATCCTGCCCCAGCAACTCTGCTTTGGTGAGGTAATCGCCTCCAGCTACCTGTATGATGAGTTCCAGCAATTCCTCGCCTTTAGTTTCGATACTGTCCTCTCCGGAAATGATAGAGCCGGCGTCGAGGTCAATCAGATCGGGCAGGCGACGAGCCAGCGCAGTATTCGAGGATATTTTAATAGTTGGGGCGATGGGGTTCCCGGTAGGCGTTCCTAATCCGGTGGTAAATGCGATGAGGTTACAGCCTGAGCCGGCCAGCGCCGTCGTACTTTCCACGTCGTTGCCGGGCGTGCATAGGAGATTGAGACCGGCATGCCGGGTCTGTTCGGTATAGTCCAAAACGTCTGTCACCGGAGAAGTTCCCCCTTTTTTGGCGGCGCCGGCAGACTTCATGGCGTCAGTGATGAGACCATCCCGAATATTGCCAGGGGAGGGGTTCATGTCGAATCCGGAGCCGGCCTGTTTAGCCCGCTGCGAATAGGCGCGCATCAGAGAGACAAACTTTTCGGCGCTGGCCTCCGTCGTGCAGCGATTGATGAGTTCCTGCTCCACGCCGTTGAGTTCGGGGAATTCGGAGAGCATGGTTGCCCCGCCGAGCGCCGCGAGCAGGTCGGAGGCGTAGCCCAGAGCCGGGTTGGCGGAGATGCCGGAGAAACCATCCGAACCCCCACATTCCAGGCCGAGCCTTAGCCGGCTTAGCGGCGCCGGACGACGTTGGATTTGATTGGCTTCCATCAAACCGACGAATGTTTTTCTGACGGCCTGTGCGATTAGCTCGCGCTCGGATTTAATTTTTTGCTGCTCCAAAAAATACAGCGGCTTGCTGCAATTAGGGTCAAATTCCCGAATGGTTTCCTGCAACAACTGAATCTGGGCATGCTGGCATCCGAGGCTCAAAATCGTAGCTCCCGCCACGTTGGCGTTGAGGATATACCCCGCAATGAGCCGACAGAGCGCTTCCGAATCCTGGCGGGTACCGCCGCAGCCTCCGTCGTGGGTGAGGAATTTGATTCCGTCCACATTTGAGAAAAGTCGGTTTCGCCAAAGCTCAGGGCCGCTTTGTAAAATCGGCAATTCCGAAATCTCCTCTGCCCTTGCTCCAGCCTTGTATTTTTGAATCAGCGCCTGGATGTCCACGGAAAAATCCCGCTTTGTCAGGTAGCCAAGCGGCTCTAACAGCGCTTCCTGAACGACCCTGATATTTCTGTTTTCACAAAAGACTAAGGGTGCGACGAGCCAATAGTTGCGGGTTCCCACCTTGCCGTCGCTGCGGTGATATCCCCTGAATGTCCGATCTCTAAAGCGAGAAATGTCCGGCGCCTGCCATCCTGACCGGTGTTTCCCGACCCCGTACTCCGCCGTAGCGTGGGCGACATTCTCCCGACTGATGCGCGCGCCTGCCTGAATCGGCAGCAGCGCTTTGCCGATGGCAACGCCATACATGATAATCGTCTCCCCGATAGCGAAATCCCGCTCCGCAAATTTGTGCTTCGTGGGAATCGGCTCCTGCAAGACTATTTTTTCTCCCTGTAAATGAATTTCTGCTCCGACCGGGAGGTCTTGCAATGCGACAATGATATTGTCGGCAGGATGGACTTTGAGAATATTTTTTTTATTGGAAACCAACTGGTTCATCTGAGTTTTAATTTTTACAAAAATAGGAGTCTGAATGGAAACGAGGGCGGGAAAGGGAACGCCGGAATTGTAACTTCTCAGGTTTCTTTGAAACTCAATAGCCATTAAGGCAGGGTTAAAATCTGCGGAAACCAGCGGCAAGCCTGGCCGCGCAATTCTTATCCATAAATATTGTACTAAGCTAAATAGCTACGACGATTTGAGACAGGCGATAGGGTGTTTTAGATTTTTCAGGCGAATTTTTTTAAAATGGGAAGCGAAAAAATGACTTTCTGCGCTTTCTAAAAAAAATTGAAAACCAGTTGCGCTTCAGCGCTCAAAAAAAAATATTGCAAAACGCTGCGATAAAAAATTCCCTACTTTTACAGCCGGGGCCAAAAAGGAAATGCTCATGATCAAAATCATTGAATGTCCAAGAGACGCCATGCAGGGGCTGCAAGATTTCATCCCGACCGAGACCAAAGCCAGATACATTAATCAACTTCTACGCGTGGGATTTGACACTTTAGATTTTGGCAGTTTCGTATCGCCCAAAGCCATCCCCCAGATGCGGGACACCGCCGAGGTATTGAAGCTGCTCGAATTAGACCACACTGCCACCAAACTCCTCGCTATCGTCGCCAATCAGCGGGGAGCCGCCGACGCCTGCCAGTTCGATGAAATCCGCTACCTCGGATACCCGTTTTCCATCTCTGAAACATTTCAAATTCGCAATACCAACGCCACCATTCAGGAATCGCTCGTGCGAGTACAGGAGATTCAGGATCTGTGCCTCTCGCACGGCAAGGAAATGGTCGTTTATCTCAGCATGGGCTTTGGCAACCCCTACGGCGACCCCTGGAATGTGGAGACCGTCGTGAAATGGGTGGATCGCCTCGCCGACATGGGCATCCGCATCCTGCAACTGTCGGACACGATCGGCGTGGCCAATCCCGCCAGTATCACCTATCTCTTTTCGCACCTCATTCCTCACTACCAGCCCAAAGGCATCGAGATCGGCGCCCACCTGCACACCGAGCCTCACAACTGGAAAGAAAAAATCGAAGCCGCCTGGAAGAGCAGATGCGCCCGCTATGACGGCGCCATCAAAGGCTTCGGCGGCTGCCCTATGGCCAAAGACGACCTCACCGGCAATATGCCCACCGAAAACATGGTGCATTTTTTCAAAAATAGAAAAGCCGAAACGGGAATTTTTATGGACGAGTTTGAAAAGGCCATACAACTGGCGGTGGAGGTATTTCCTGTGCATTGAGGTATAGAGGAAAATCTGCGCTCAGATCCAAAGTAAATTCGGACTGCTTCCTCCCTGCGATTTAAATCATCTGCGCTAATCAGCGGAAACCTTGCCAGACGGAATTTCCCAAAGTAAAATTGCAAAGGCCGGAAGCGCAAGGGCAAGCTTAAAATTCAAATATTTTTAGAAAAAGATTAAACCAGTTCCACGATTTTTCCGTCCGGCAATAGTTCTAATTCGCGGGTGGTGCTGGAACCGGCCTCGTATTCCTCATCCGAACCTGCAAGCTGGCCGCTGACGATGTAGATCGTCATGTCCTCGTCTATCCTGGCGGCGGAGCGGGTGATGACCCTGCCGTCGGAAAAAGTGCCGGCGATCACCAGCCGGTCAATCGGCTTTCCACTTTTTTCAAAAGTGACTAAAACGTACTGGTAGTTCATCAGACCCGCCTTCCAATAGACGACGGCGTGAAAATCTTTGATGCCGCGGATGCGAAAGCCGGGGATGAACTCCGTCAATTCGTCCGCATCTTCTTCTAAGGGAAGGATAAATTCATGGACTAATCGCTCGGAGATAGCCCCATTTTCCCGTTCAAAAGCAGAGGCGCTTTCCTCGGTAACGGATACGGGCAGGGCGACTTCGGGGAAGGCCTGGAGGAATTGCTCAATCATTGTTTTGAGTTTTATAATTTTCCTGTCTGGTTTTTTTCGGGCTGCAAAGGAAAAGAACTTCCTCCTACATTTCTTCCTGCAATACCTATTATATTGGCTTTAGCAAAAAGAGAACTCAACAGGGAAGGCGCTCAACTTGCCGCACTTGCCTATTTTCAAACCTACGAGAAACAATAGAATCTGAGGCGCCGCATCCGGTCAAGAAGGTTTTCAAAGGGGAGACAAAGATAAAGCGATCTCCTGCACCGCTCCTTCATCGCAATTCTGTATTGGGCTTAAAGCCGCCCTGCCAATTTTGCAAATCAAGCCCTCTCCATCCAGCCTCTAAATCGTCTCAGGTCTTGCAATCTCCCCCTCCCAAATTCTCCTTACATTTGCCGAAAACACGACATAACCTTGCCGAGCAATAATCAACCCATCGCCAAAAGCGAAAAAAGAGAAAAGTCGGAAAAAATCACGCCGTTGATGCAGCAGTATTTCAGGATGAAAGCCAAGCATCCGGATGCCATCATGTTGTTCAGGGTAGGTGATTTTTATGAGACCTTCGGCGAAGACGCCATTCGGGCTTCCAAGGCCCTGGGCATCATCCTGACCAGCCGCAACAACGGCGGCAATGATATTGAGCTGGCCGGATTTCCCTATCACTCGCTGGACTTGTACATGCCGCGACTCATCAAAGCAGGGTTTCGGGTGGCGGTCTGCGAGCAGTTGGAGAAGCCCTCGCCTGAAAAGAAAATCGTCAAAAGGGGCGTCACCGAAATCGTTACACCCGGAGTCACTACGGATGAAAAGCTCCTCGACCACAAATCGAACAACTTCTTAGCCGCCATTTTT
>CAZXQI010000036.1:0-30874 GCA_964643005.1 uncultured Saprospiraceae bacterium
CCCCCCCCCCCCCCCCCCCCCCCCCCCCCCCCCCCCCCCCCCCCCCCCCCCCAAAACAAAAAATTAACGTTATTAATGTTAGACGGAGTTCGGAATTTTATAAAAAGGGAGTCGTGTCTATCTTTGGTAAAACAAAACATCAGGACATGCCCAGACAGTTTGAAGAACTGACCGACACCCAATGGGCTGCAATATCGCCATCTTTTAATCTAAAGCGAAAAAGAAAAATCAGCCTCAGAGCAGTGGTTAACGCATTATTATACATGACCCGAACAGGTTGTCAGTGGCGGAACCTACCCGCTAATTTTCCTCATTAGCGAGCAGTGAACTACTATTTTGAGCCTTGGAAACGAGATGGTACTCTGGTAGCAATGAACGACAGACTAAACATGAACGACAGGATTCGTGAAGGCAGAATGGGTACTCCATCAGAGTTATGTATTGATAGCCAGAGTGTTAAGTTATCGCCAATGATATTCGAAGACAGGGGGCCAGACAGCAACAAAAAAGTTAATGGCCGAAAAAGGCAAATACTGGTGGACACAGGCGGGAGACTGTGAAAGATGATGAGTATTCAGTAGAATCTTCTGTCGCATGGCTGATTTTGGCTAATGCAACTATAATGCTACAACGAATTCAAAGATGTACCCAATAAAATTCCCGAACACACTCTTATATCGTCAATCAGAAAAGGAAAAGCCTCACTCCATTCCAAAAACCAAAGGGATCAAAAATCGGCCATCCGCAATCCCCAATCAAAAAAGGAAATGCCTCCTCTCCACTCCCAAAGCCAATAGGAACCCAAATCAAAAATCTAAAATCGTCAATCTTATATCGTCAATCAGAAAAGGAAAAGCCTCACTCCATCCCAAAAGCTTTCTCATTATAGCCCCGAAGGGGCGAAATACGCTGGCAATGGGTGAAGCCCATTGAGTAGAAAGATAAGATATATAAGAAGCCCTGAAAGGGCGTAATACAAAAGCTGGAGCCTCCTCTCCACTCCCAAAGCCAATAGAAACCCCAATTCAAAAATCGTCTATCGTCCCTCAGAAAAGGAAAAATAATGGCGGCATAGTATCATCTTTTTGTGAAATCTTTTAAAAGAATTCGGGTTTTATCAGCATACTCTTTAAGTTTGCCTTCTTCCGTTTCAAACTTTATCCATACCATCAATGAATAGTATCGTCACCGACCGCTTCATCAAATGCCACGACAAATTGAGGGAAAACGGGAAAGTTCGCTCCAGCCGGCAATTTGCCATCTCTCTCGACTATCTGCCCCAGAGTTTGAGCGTCATCCTCAAAGGCCAGCGCGACGTCACCATCGAGCTGGTGCGCAAAGCAGTGGAGGAATACGGCTTCAATCCGATTTATTTATTCACGGGAGAAGGCCCCATGTTCCTCGGAAAGGAATCGGACGGGAGGAGTTTCCGGACGCTGACCGTTATGACCGACAGAGCGGAGGATGAGCTGATCGTCCACGTGCCTATACCGGCTCAAACGGGGTATGCGGGAGAGTACGTCGATACGGATTTTTTCAAAGAGCTTCCAACCTATTCACTGCCCGACTACAAATACAAGGTGGGAACGCATCGCTCTTTCGACGTTTCGGGAGACAGTATGGAGCCTACTCTGTTTGAGGGGGATAAGGTCGTTTGCAGTTTTCTGGAACCCGGTCTCTGGGAATCATCTCTCAAAGACAGCTATGTCTATGTCATCGTCACCCGCGGGGATGTCGTTGTCAGGAGGGTTTTTAATAAAATAAAAGAGGGACGCTATTTAGAACTTCATTCCGACAACCATTTTTACCAGCCCTATACGATACCCTTTGGGGATATCCGGGAGCTATGGTACGTCCGGGCCAAGATCAGTCCTTTCCTTCCCTCGCCGACGAATATCGAAAACTTCGTGCGGGCGGAGGTCAGCGAATTGAAAGAGGCGGTCATGCAACAAAGCAATCTGATAGGCAATCTGCATCAAACTCTGGAGCAATTGACGCAGAGGTAATTTCCTTGAAAAAATCCCTTTTATATTTTTTTAAAAAAAGATTTTTCAAACTGTGGGACAGGGAGCTATCTCTCTCTCTGTGTCAGATAAACAATCGCCTTATTATTATGAAATCAAAAATCATAACCGGAACCGTCTCCTGGCAGCCCATCGAAACGGGTTTTTGGGGAATCACCGACGAAAAGGGCGGGCAGTGGCGTCCTGTCAATATGCCGGAGCAACTCAAAAAGGCCGGCAAAAAGGTAACCCTGATGGTTCGGGAGATAGACGAGGGCATGTCCATTTTTATGTGGGGAACGCCCGTGAGGATTTTATCCTTTGGAACTTAATTCCGCCGGCTGAAAAAATTGGCAGCGGGAGAACCCGCCGGCCTCGGCGTCATCTACAATTCAGAGCGGGAGCGGCAGCGGCTCGTCAACTCAGATTCCCCGTGAGCAGCATCAGCAATAAGATGGCGCCGACGATAATCCGGTACCAGCCAAATAGCTGGAAGCCGTGTTTTTGCAGGTAGCCGATGAAGAATTTGATGGCCAGCAGCGCCACGATGAAGGCCACTACATTTCCCACGATAAAAGCCAGCATATTTTGCGAGGAGGAAAGGATGATTTCGTAGCCTTTCTGTAGGACGCCGTTTTCGTTCCAATCTTTTAGGACGAGCGAATATCCGGTGGCCGCAGCCATGGTCGGCACGGCTAAGAAGAAGGAAAATTCGGCGGCGAAGGAGCGGGTCAGCTTCTGCTGCATCCCGCCAATGATAGAGGCGGCGCTGCGACTGACTCCGGGAATCATGGCGATACACTGCCACAGGCCGACGATGAAGGCCTTGCCAAAAGACAGTTCTTTGTCGTCGGAGATGCTGTGTTCGCTGAACAGGCGGTCAATGAACAACAGCACAAAGCCGCCGATAAAAAGAGAGATGGCCACCGTCATGGGGCTTTCGAGCAGAGCCTCTATTTTGTTGTCAAAAAGCTTTCCCAGCACTAAGGCCGGAATGACAGCTACCAACAATTTGGCGTAAAACATCCAGCCTTCTCTGCCTTTCGTGAAAGGCGCCACAAACTTTTGCCAGTACAATACCACCACGCTCAGGATGGCGCCCAACTGGATGGAGATGGTAAAAATTTTCGTGAAATTGGGGTTTTCCACATTCATCAGTCTTTCGGCGATGATCATGTGGCCGGTGGACGACACGGGCAGGAACTCGGTGACACCTTCGACAATGGCAATCAGAATAGCGTCCAGTAATGACATACAAATTGATTATTAGACGGTGAATCGGGTTTGATAAAATTATCTGTTCAGCCAGGCGGAGGCTTCCACTTTAGGCTCTTTTAGCATTTTTTTCTTTTCTAAAAAAAAGTAGAGCGCCAGTTGAGCCGCCACTTCGATTTCTCCCTCGCTCATAGTCCGGATAGCTTCGGGGGTGAAGTGATTTTTGACGAAGTGGGTGCTGAAGTTCCCCGAAACGAAGGCTTCGTGCTCCATTACAAACCGGCCAAATGGGAGCGTGGTGGAAACGCCCCTGATCTCGAAATCAGCGATGGCTTCCAACATTCGCTGAATGGCCGCCGGACGGGATTTGCCATAGGCGATCAGCTTGGCAATCATGGGGTCGTAATAGATCGGGATGTCCATGCCTTCGCGATAGCCGCCGTCCACGCGGATACCCTCTCCTGCCGGCGGGCGATAGCTTTCTAAGTTGCCGATGCTGGGCAGGAAGTTGTCGTAAGGGTCTTCAGCATAGACGCGCAATTCGACAGCGTGGCCGGTAATTTTCAAATCTTCCTGGCACAGTTGCAGCTTTTCGCCCCGGGCAACCCTGATTTGCTGTTCCACTAAATCTACGCCTGTAATCCACTCTGTGACGGGGTGCTCCACCTGAAGGCGGGTATTCATTTCCAAAAAGTAGTAATTCAGGCGGCGATCCACCAGAAATTCGACCGTACCCGTACCGGCGTACTGGCAGGCCTGCGCCACTTTGACGGCGTCCGCTCCCATAGATGCCCGAATCTCCGGGGTCAGGATAGAGCTGGGCGCTTCTTCCACCACCTTTTGATGCCGGCGCTGTACGCTACATTCTCGCTCAAAGAGGTGAATGGTATTGCCGTAGTTGTCGGCCAGCACCTGTATTTCAATATGCCTCGGCGAAGCGATGTATTTTTCGATAAAGACAGAGCCGTCTCCAAAGGCGGAAACGGCCTCGCTGATGGCGCGCTCCATCTGGTCTGCCAAATCCTCCATTCTCTCCACGATGCGCATGCCTTTGCCTCCGCCGCCGGCAGAGGCTTTTATCAGAATGGGAAATCCTATTTTCTTGCAAATGCTCTTTGCCTCCTCCACATCGGCGATGGCGTCCTCCGTGCCTGGAACCATGGGGATATTGAATTTCCGCACGGCTTCTTTTGCCGCCAGCTTGCTGCCCATCACCTCTATGGAATGGGGAGACGGACCAATGAAGGCGATGCCCGCATCTTCAACAGCCTGGGCAAATGCGGCATTCTCGCTCAAAAATCCATATCCGGGATGGATGCCGTCCACCTGAAACTGACGAGCGACTTCGATAATTTTATCAGCTCTGAGATAGGACTCTGCAGAAGGCGCAGGACCTATTAGCGCCGCCTCGTCGGCAAACAGCACATGCGGGGCGTTTCGGTCGGCCTCCGAGTAAACGGCGACCGTGCGAATGCCCATGCGCCGGGCTGTTCGCATTACGCGAAGAGCTATTTCTCCGCGGTTCGCCACGAGTATTTTCTTCATAGGCAGGTCTTTAAGCATTCGGAGCAGGTCTAAAATGCGGGCAAAACTACCTTTTTAATTTTCCTTTTCCGCCCTCCCTTTTCTCATTTTTAAATAGCTGTGGGGCTAAGGGGCGCCCTTTTCAAAAAATAATTTCATTTTTTGAAAAAAAAATGCATCTCGAAGGGAAAAATAAGGCGATTCAGTTTTCACAAATAAGTTGTTCAATTTCAGATTTTTATTTTAAAAAAGAGGATAACTCCAAAAATAATTTTTCAGAACTTCTCTCAATAAAAACTATTCATTTCAAACATTAAATTATAGCTTATTGATTATTAATAAGTTGTAGAAAGAAACCGCAGCATTGAGTCAACATTTTTTCAACTGCCTGCGTTATGGGTTTTCGCTTGGGAGAAGCACTCCGCGAGAAAACACACAAAACCGCTGTTCACATTACGCCCTATTTTAAATTATAGCGATTGAAGGATCAGTGGATTATCCAATTATATGGAGCAGTTATTGCAGTCACGAAGGAAAGTCACTCATCCAAAATTCCGTCCCATGAACAAGTTAAAGTCAGTCTTGCTGCTGGCTGTGCTTTTTATTTCCAGTTTATTCTTTCACAATTTTTCAGAGGGAGAGCACAATCAGAAAGCAAAATTCCAACATCTCGCCGCCGCAGATTTTTCCCCTGTTACTGAAAATGGTAAATATCGTCACGCTACCAAATTAGACGAGACCTTCACAGCTACTCAGTTAGAGGAGTTAGGTTTTCCCGTCATCACAGAAGAAATGGCTCTGGCGCTCCAGCACCAGTTGCGCATATTGGAGGCCGGCGCTAAATCAAAAGCCCAAGCTGGCGGTTTGAACGCATCTTATAGCGAATTGAAAACCGTCATTGAATTGCTCCTGCAAAGGGTCAATACACAACCCGACGATCTGAATCAGTATTTAGAAGCCTGGCAGACCTGGGGCGACGACCGCAAAGGGAACGTCTATTTTACCGGCTATTTCACCCCTTCTGTAAAGGTGAAAAAATCGAAAGATTCAAAATATAAATACCCTCTCTACGCCTACCCCAAAAACTGGGAAGGCGCGCTGCCCTGCCGCAGGGAGATAGATCAGGAAGGCGCTCTCGAAGGCCTCGGTTTAGAATTAGGATATGCCGCCAACCCATTAGATGTTTACAGCATCCAATTGCAGGGCTCCGGCACGATTGAATTTTTGGAATCGGGTGAGCGCACCTTGCTCCGCTATGCCGGAGAAAATGGCCATCGCTACCGCAACATTCAGAAGTTCTTCAAAAACAGGACGGACTTATCCATCAGAAACCTCTCCTTAGATGGCATTCGATTGTTCCTATCCAGAAATCCGCATCTGACGGACAGCGTATTGTCTTTCAATCCTTCCTACACCTTTTTCACTCCAAAAAAAGGTTTGGTGAAGGGGGCTGCCAATGTGCCGTTGATGGAAGACATTTCTATCGCCGCCGATCCGAGGTACTTCCCATTGGGCAGCATCGTTTTGGCCGCCATGCCTGTTTTCCAGGACGGGCGCATCACGCACCACGAATACCGCATCCTTTTGCCACAGGATACAGGCGGAGCGGTGAGGGGCGCCGGACATGTTGACGTCTATTGTGGAAATGGCGATCTGGGTCGCAAGAAGGCCGGTCAAATGCACCATTACGGGCGTATGTGGGTGCTGCTTCCAAAGAAAAGCGAGCAAATCGCCATGTTATAAATTGAGGTTTTATTTTTTAAAAAATATCTCCCATTAAATGTCAAAAGGCTCTGCACTAATCGTACAGAGCCTTTTGACATTTTTAAGCAAGTCCTCTCGCTGTCCCGCCATCAAATCATTACCGCTTTCGCTATCAATATCTCGTCGGGGCATGGCAAGCTCCGGATATAATCGCCGGCAGGCAAATTGGGAGCGTCCCATTCCAAGAGGTTTTTACCGGCGTAAACAACTGCTCATCTGTCGTTTACGCCAATCTCCTGCGAGGTTCGGCGCCTGAATTTTAGCTTTTAAAGCTTTGCCAGGAAGGCCTGCCTGCTCCCCCATTTTTGTCCCGCAGTTCTAAGCCTTTTGTCTGGCCAGTTTCGTCATCTGCCAGGCTTCCCGACAGGTCTCCCAGTTGACTTCGCTGTTGAGGAAAACCCGCTGTGCAAACATCCAATCGGAGGGATAGGTCTTTTTATCAAACTTCTCTCTCCGAGGAGGGGACTCAGGCGATTTTTTTTTAGAATAAAATAAAGGTAAGGGCGGAAATGGCCATAAAAATGAGACCGGAGAAGACGAGCCTGCTTCTTTTTACATCGGGGAATTATTTTTCCTAAAATTAAAAGAAGTCGGGAAGGAAGCGCATAAACTGTTGAAAACATTGGAAGAGAAGAAAAGATTCCTTAGGGAAAAAGCCAAAACTGAGGAGGCGATTTCTCTAACTCCTGTTCAAACTCAGCCCTACCCTTCCGCCTATAAAGAATTGCAGCCAGTCCACCTGGTCAAAATTTTCGAGCGCCGTTCCTCTCGAAATACTGTTAGTGAAGTTCTCCCAGGTGAGCCTGGGATAATACCGAAGCCCAGCCATTGGCGCAAAGCTCACATATTGGGAAGCTTGAAAATCCAGCATAAAGGAAGCGGCTACATTAAAGACGAAGTCGCGCTCTTTGGTGAATCTTTCTTCTCTAACAGGCTCTCCGATGAAATAATCATAACGGAAACTGATGCGCTCCAGTGTCGGAGAAATTTGAATATAGGGTCGAAACAATGCCCTTTCTCCATTGGCTTTCGTGGCGGCGGCGAGAGCAAAGTCCAGATTCCCCTGTATTCCCATGGAAGACATCCGGAAGCTATCCGGAGGATACCAGAAAGCCGTCCGCATAAAACTCAGCGCCGGCCTAAATCTAATTCGACCATTCGCAGTAAAAAAGGCATAATCCACAGAAGCCGCTGCGCCGCGATCGAAAAAATTATTGCGGCTGTGCGTCACGTAATTTGCAACCACTGCCCGCCATACTGTCGGCGAATTAAAAGTCGGCATGGCTGTTAACCCCAATTGCGCATTAGCATAAAAACAGGAAAAAAGAAAGGCGAGCGTGAAAAAACAACTTTTCATAAGGCCGTCAAAGATTGCATTTTTACCATAACGCCATTCACTTTTTATCCGTACCATACAGAGGCCCCTTAACTATTCTCGTTCGCTTTCAAAAAAATCAAAAATCAAAAACCGTCAATCTCATATCGTCAATCAGAAAAGGAAAAGCTTCACTCCATTCCTAAAGCCAAAAGAATCAAAAATTGGCTATCTTATATCGCCAATCAGAAAAGAAAAACACACCCCGAAAAGCCCCTCCCGACGACAGACGATTCAAAAGCGGCTCCTTCTATGTCCGTCCTTTTTGGCTCGAACCTTGCCATGATATCAGCCAAAATCAATATTTGAAAGCCTTTGAACAAGACACAGCGTAACCACTGCGACCGAATAGCCGGCCTTTCTGAAAGAGATAAAAAATCAAATAAGAGCGAGGATTATATCCCGTAAACTTCGATTAAGTAAACAAATATGAAAACCTTATTCGCTCTTTTATTCCCGCTCCTGGCGCTCCCCTGCACACTACTCAGCCAGGAAAATTGCTTCGAACACTGTTGGGAGAATCTCGAAAAATACTCAAAGGATACCAAGCTCGAAGAGTTCAAGTTTCCCTATCAAAAAGTGCTCGCCTACTTAGAAGGCTGTCCGATACCAAAGTTTGAATACAAGACCATAGGCGGTTATTACCTCGTCCCGGAGACCTTGCGGGGCAGGGTCGTGGTGCTTAATTTCTGGTTTGAAAGCTGCACCACCTGTCGCAACGAACTTCCCGGCCTCAACAAGCTAGCGGCCTATTTCAAAGGTCAGGAGGTGCTTTTCGTCGCCTTCGGGCGGGACAGCGCCAAAAATATCCACGCCTTTTTGCAGCGCCACGAATTCAACTTTATTCACGTGCCCGAGTCCTTCAACATTGGAGCGCTGGATCTCTTTTGCGTACTGGGCGGCTATCCAACCACTCTGATCTTCGACAAGCAGGGCAATCTCATCACCTCCGTCCGTGGCGGTTCTGTTGAGCCGGAACGCCAGTATGAAATTTTCGACAAGCTAAAGCCCATCATTGAGGAGGCGCTCAATGACTGAGTAAGGCTGGCGAGCCTTAAAAAATCTTTCCGGCGCTAAAATCGAAAGTCATCAAAACGGTAAGTCGCTTAATACCACAGTTTTATGATTGGACGTCCTTGTCGGGGCGCATCATTCCGATTCCTTTATTGGCAGCTTGGCGATAAGACGCATCAGGGTTTCAGGCGAATAAATCCACCATCTAAGGGATAATCGCAGCCGGTGATGAAGTCTGCCTCGTCGGAGCAGAGGAACAGGGCGAGGCGAGCCACTTCTTCAGGCGTTCCCATCCGTCCGATCGGTTGGGTTTTGGCTAGTTTGTCGAACATCTCCTGTTCTTTGCCCGGGTAGTTTTTGGCTAAGTAGCCGTCCACAAAAGGCGTATGGATGCGGGCGGGAGAAATGCAGTTGCATCGGACATGGTCGGACAGGTAATCTAAGGCCACAGACAGGGTCATCGTCAGCACAGCGCCTTTAGTCATGGAATAGCCAAAGCGATCGGGAATCCCGACGGAACTGACGACCGAAGCCATGTTCAGAATAACGCCGCCGCCCCGCCTCCGGAAGTGAGGTACGCATGCAAGCATGCCGTTGTAAACGCCCTTCACATTCACCCGATAGAGGCGGTCGAGGTCGTCTTCACTCGTCTGCTCTAAATTTCCGACAAAGCCAATCCCCGCATTGTTCACCCAAATATGGATGGGATGCCGATCTTCAATGGCTTGTGCGACGCTCGTCATCTGTCGTTGGTCGCTCACGTCGCAAGCCTGCGCCTGCGCCTGTCCGCCTTCTGCATGGATTTGGGCGACAGCTCGCTCCGCTTCCTCCTGCCTGAGATCCAGCAAATGCACAAAGGCGCCTTCGCTCGCAAAGCATCGAGCAATAGCCAGCCCTATCCCACTAGCCGCGCCAGTTATAACAGCCACTTTTTTATCCAATCGTTTCATCGCTTCTTATTTTTAGTTTGTTTTATCACCACAAAAACCCATAGCCCATTTTCGTAGTGGTTATTTTTTAAAAAAATTAATTCCCCATCTCGGCAATCTCATGTCGTCAATCAAAAAAGGAAAAGTTTCACTCCATTCCAATGCCAATAGGAATCAAAATCAAAAATCAAAAACCGTCAATCTTATATCGCCAATCAAAAAAGGAAAAGCTCCTTCTCATTCCCAAAAGCCAAAAGAAATCAAAATCAAAAACCTCAGTCAATCAAAAAAGAATCAACCAGAGCCTGCCTTCCCTCCTAATTCAAAAATCTTCTTCATCGCCACCCATTTCTCTCCCTCCTTTGCCCAGGGCAGAGGCTGTTGAAAATTCCACATGAGTTTTTCCCATTCCTGAACTTTGGGGTTGGCGGCGTCTAAGGCTGCTTTTTTTTCAAAAGAAAAGTGTTCGTTCACCTCCATGATCATAAAAAGGCGATTGGCGCAGCGGTAGATTTCCATGTTTTCTACGCCCGCCATTTTCAGGCTGTCGGGCACTTCCGGCCATACGCCGCCAGGGGTGTGGAAGCTTTCGTATTCGGCGATGAGAGTCAGATCGTCTTTCAGGTCGAGGGCAAAGCAGTATCTCATATTCTGGCAGTTTTGATTTGGTATCCCTTCCAGCCGTAGAGGGCGATGGCGATAAAGCAGAGCATAGGCAGCAGGAAAGCCGTCTGGTAGCTGCCGCTCAGGTCGGCCAGCATCCCCAGGACGGGCGGCAGCAAGGCGCCTCCGACGATGGCCATGATGATGAGCGAGGAGCCGATTTTCACCTGTTCGCCCAGGTTTTTGGTACCCAGTGCAAAGATGGTCGGGAACATGATAGACATGAAGAAATTGGCCGCCATGATGCTGACAACGGCAAAGAGGCCATTGGTCAAAATGCCTGTGGCAAACAGCAGGAAGGTCGCCGCGGCGAATATGGTCAGCAGCTTTTGCGGTCGGATGAAAGACATGAGCCAGGAGCCGATGAAGCGCCCAATCATGAACAAGATAAAGCCAAAAGTAAGGTGGAATCCCGCCCAGCGTTTTGGCGTCAGGTCTTCGGCGCTCCCGGCGAGCCATTCAAAAAAAGGCTTCATAGCCTCCACTAAAAAGAAGTGCCGGTCGGGGGAGAGCGAGAGTTTCAGATCAATAAAATAGCCCCAGAGGCAGGCCTGCGCTCCAACGTAGCAAAATTGCGCGCCGATGGCCAGCACGAGGTGTCTGTTTTTGAAAATGCCCTCCCAGCCTTTCTTTTGAGAGTCGGAGGGCTGTATTGGTTCCGGCATTTTGGTCAGCCAGAACAGCAGTGCGACGAACAGCACCACGGTGGCTAATGCGAGGTAGGGCGTTTGCACCGTCTGCGCCTCGGCGATACGGATCGCCTCCGCCTGCTCAAAGGGCATGGCTGCCAGGTCTTCTTTGGTGAAAGGGTTGTTAGTAAAAATCAGCAGGCTGCCGATGAGCGGACCGAAGATAATGCTCAGGCCGTTGAAGGACTGCGAAAAATTGAGCCGCTGCTCGGCTTTAGAGGGATCGCCAAGGATAGAAACGTATGGATTGGCCGCCGTTTCCAGAAAGGCCAGTCCGCTGGCGATAGTGAAAAGGGCAAAGAGAAAAAAACCGTACACCCGCAGTTCTGCCGCAGGGAAGAAGAGAAAGGCGCCCAGTCCGTAGAGCAACAATCCGAAGATGATACCCTTTTTGAAGCCGAATTTATTCATAAAAAGACCCGCCGGGATAGCAAAGACGAAGTATCCGAAGTAGAAGGCGGAGTCCACCAATCCAGCTTGCCAGCGCTTCAGGTCGAGCGCCAATTGGAAGTGATTGATGAGGATGCCGTTGAGTGAGTTGGCGATGCCCCAAAGAAAAAACAGGCTGGTGACGAGTGCAAATGGAAGGAGGAATTTGTTTTTCTGCATAAATTCTTAGCCGTTTTGATGGCGCTTCCAAAGGTAGTATTTCCCTTTATTTTTTTTGAAAAATGAAAAACTTGGAATTGCCGACCGCCAGCCCCGATTTGTCGAAGGGTATTAAAATCCATTTTTAAAAAAAATAATTTTTCAAATAAAAAAAGCGCGCCGGTTGGGAGGCCAAAGAGGTTTGTTTAACTTTTAACTTCTATTTTAGTTAATTGAAATAGCAAAAAGATAAATTTTCCCCGTAAGGAGGTTTTAAAAAAATAAAGCGACATGAAAAACTCATTCCTGTTAATTATCGGCCTTTTGTTCGCAGGCCTTCAATCGGCGCAAGCGCTCGACGCCAGTATTTCCTACGCCACCTTCAAGGGGCAGGACGCCAATTACATAGAGGTTTATCTCTATCTCATCGGAGAGACGGTAGCCTTTTTACCGGCGGCGGATAGTACCGTGCAGGCCGGTGTGGAGGTCGTCATTCTTTTCAAAAAGGGTGAGGAAATTGTAAAATTCGATAAGTACCGTCTGAGCAGTCCCAGGTTCAAAACGCCTCAAAATTTCGTAGATCTCAAGCGGTATGTGCTGGACAATGGGGATTACGAAATCGAAGTCTCCGTCGAGGATTTGAACCAGGAAGGCAACGCCGGCAGTTATCAGGACGAATTCACGATGGACTACCAAGACGGGCGGCTCGGCCTCTCCGACATCGAATTGCTCTCCTCTATCAATCCGGCAGAAGCAGAAGATGCGGATCATCCCATGGTCAAAAACGGGTATTACTTCGAGCCTCTTCCCTTTAATTTTTATGGAAAAAATGCCGCCACCCTGATTTCCTATTTAGAGATATACAATTCCGATCAGATCATTGGCGAGGATTTTATGGTTTCCTATTTCATTGACGACATGGATACGCCCGACAAAACGGAAGCTATTCTAAAGACGCACAAACGGAAGTCGCCAGAGCCTACGGGAGTGATGGCGCAGCAGCTTGACATCGGCAAATTACCGAGCGGGAATTATCGCTTAGTCGTCGAGGTGAGGAATCGCGCCCAGGATTTGCTGGCCACTAAGTCCGTTTCCTTCCAGCGCAGCAATCCCTACTTAGTCGAAGAGCGGAGAGAGATTGCCATGCAGGCGCCTTTGGACAGCGAATTTGTGGCTGGTCTTTCTGACGAGGAACTTCGCTACAGCCTGAAAGCCATTTATAGTCAAATGGACAAAGAAGACGGCGAGATGCTGAACACCCTGATCAAAGAAAAGAAGCGGAAAGCCATGCAAATGTATTTGTTCAGCTACTGGGCCGGTCAAAATCCCAATCATCCGGATCTGGCTTACGAGGCCTATATGGACATTGCCCGAAAAATTGACGAGCGCTACCGGAGCGGGTTTGGCTATGGATTTGAAACAGACAGGGGCTATATTTTCATGAAATACGGCGCTCCGAACGATATCGTCACGGTAGAAGACGAGCCTAGCGCCCCACCTTACGAAATTTGGTTTTACTACTCCTTTCCCGCTACTAAGCAGAACAACGTGAAATTCGTCTTTTACAATCCTTCCTTGGCTACGAATGGCCACCGGCTGCTCCACTCCACTGCCAGAGGAGAACTCAACAACCCGAGGTGGGAAGTGGAGCTGTACCGGAACGCTCCCAACGAAATCGAAGGCGACGACTACTTTGAGGGTACCCGTATGCAGCGCAACACCAACCGCCAGGCCAGAAGGCTTTTTGAAAGCTATTGACAGTTTTTGAAACAGGATAAATTTGCCCTCGTAAGACAGCCCGAAAACGGCGCAGGCGCCCTATCTTGCACCGTTTTTTAAAAAAAAGAGATAGCGCTCTAATATCCTTTGACAACCCGAAAAGATATTTCATTGCAGCATAGTTTAGTCATCATACCCACCTTCAACGAGCGGGAGAACGTCGGGAAAATGATCGAAACCGTCTTCGGTCTGCCGGAGTCTTTTCACGTTCTGGTAGTTGACGACGGTTCTCCCGATGGCACTGCTCAAGTCGTCAAAGAACTACAAAAGAATTTTTCCAACTCCCTATTTTTGATTGAACGCAGCGGGAAACTTGGCCTGGGCACCGCCTATATCACCGGCTTTAAATGGGGAATCGAGCAGGGCTACGATTTCATTTTTGAAATGGACTGCGACTTCTCGCACAATCCCAAAGATTTGTCCCGACTGAAAGAGGCGCTCGTCAATGGCGCCGATTTAGTGGTAGGCTCCCGATACGTCCGCGGCGGAAAATGCGTGAACTGGCCGGCTGACCGGATGATCCTCTCCTACGGCGCCTCGCTCTACGTTCGTCTCATCACCTGGATGTGGGTAAAAGACCCTACGGCAGGATTTGTGGGATACCGCCGCAAAGTATTGGAAACCATTGACTTAGACAGGATCAGATTCATTGGTTATGCTTTCCAGATCGAGATGAAATTTGCCGCAAAAGTCCTGGGCTTCCGGCTTCAGGAAATCCCCATTACCTTCACCGACCGAATTGAGGGCGTTTCAAAAATGTCAAAAGGCATTGTCAAAGAAGCCGTCCTCGGCGTTCTTCAAATGAAATGGCTCAGCCTCACCGGTACTTTCCGGCGCAAAAAACTATCGAACAGGGCTTCCTGATTTTTTGCTTTGCCTATCTGATAGAAGAGCCTGTTCCCAGATAGTCCTCTCTCCTCAATTTTTCCCTCACCCTTTCCATCTCCTTTTCCAAAATCCTTTTGGCGCCTCTATTCGTCGCCGAAAACCGGCATTTTTCATGGGCGCCCCAAGGTTGTGGAAAACTTTTTTTATTCCTAGTGGGAAAAAGTGGGAAATTGTGGAAAAAACATTCTACTTTTGACTTGAAAATCTATTGTTTTAGAGGTATGAATCAACTCCTGGGGGAATTTCCCTGTAAAATAGATCCAAAAGGACGGCTCAGATTGCCCTCTTCGCTGCTGGATCAATTAGCGGCAGACGAGCGGGACAATTTTGTAGTCAATCGGGGATTTGAAAAATGCCTCAATCTTTTTCCCAAAAAAGTTTGGGATGAAAAGTCTGCTATCGTCAATGAACTGAGCGACTTCGACACGCATTCCAGGCAATTCAAGCGCGCTTTTTACCGGGGCGCCACGCCATTGAAAAAAGACGGCTCCGACCGTCTGAATTTTCCAAACCAGTTGCTGGGATGGATTGGTGCGACGGACGGCGAAGTCATTCTGTCGGGAGTCAACGACCGCATTGAAGTCTGGGCGGTGAAGGAATACGAGGCGCAAATTGAAGCCACCGATCCGGATAAAATGGCCTCGCTGGCTCAGGCGGCAATCGGCAACAATGCCGCGAAGGACATTCCGAATCTTTAATTCAGGAGAAAATGAGCTACCACAATCCCGTCCTGGCCAAAGAGAGCATTGAGGCGCTCAACATTCGCAAAGACGGTCTTTATGTGGATGCAACTTTTGGCGGAGGCGATCATAGCAGGCTGATTTTGAAGGAATTAGGAGAAAAGGGAAGGCTCTATGCCTTCGACCAGGACGACGATGTGCTGCAAAATCTGATTGACGATGAGCGCTTCATTTTCAACCATCACAATTTTCGATACCTGAAGCAATTCCTAAGGCTGCACGGTGTCAGGCAGGTGGATGGAATACTGGCCGACTTAGGCGTTTCTTCCCATCAACTGGACGAACCCGAAAGAGGGTTTTCCTATCGCTTTGAGGCCGACTTAGACATGCGGATGAACCGCCAGGACGAGCGCAAAGCGAGCGACATTCTGAATACCGGGTCGGCTGAAGAACTTCAACGGATTTTCAGCGAGTACGGCGAGGTGAGAAACTCCCGCTCTTTGGCGCTAAAGATTGTGGAAGCGCGGGAAGCCATGCCCATCGTCTCTATCGGCGATTTTCTGGGCGTCGTCGAGCCTCTCATTCGGGGTTTTCGCGGCAGGTACCTCAGCCAGGTTTTTCAGGCGCTAAGGATTGAAGTGAACGACGAGATAGGGGCTTTACAAACCTTCCTGGAAGCCAGCCTTGAGGTTCTCAAAACCGATGGACGGCTGGTTGTCATCTCGTATCATTCTATTGAAGACCGACTGGTAAAAAATATTATCAAAACCGGCAATACCAAAGGGGAAGTCCACCAGGATTTCTATGGCAATATTGAAAGGCCATTTACACCATATAATAAAGGTGTAATAACCCCAACGGAAGAAGAAATCAAAAGAAATCCCAGAGCAAGAAGTGCGAAAATGAGAGTTGGAATAAGAAGCAATTGGGTCGCAGGTAAGTAAGCAAAGTTCAGATAACCCAATTTATTGCCAACTGAAAATAAAAATGATGGCTAAAAAAGATAAACAACTCAGGAGCTATCTGGCATTTGGAAACGTCAGCGCTTCCCTTGTGCTCAAGAATCTGCCTTTTGTCATGTTCCTTAGTTTTCTCACCATCATTTACATCGCCAATGCACACTATGCAGAAAAGCAAATCCGGCAGATACAGACACTACAGAAACAGGTAAAGGAATCAAAACGCCAATATAATTCGCTCAAATCGGAGATCATGTTCAACAGTCGTCTGACGGAAGTTGGAGAAAGTGTAGAATCTCTCGGACTTCGAAAGACGGCAGGCCGGGTAAAGCGAATCAAAGCGGAAGATTAAACAAACAGCAGGAAACGGAAAGTGGTGGATGGCATACCGCCGTCCTTCCTTTCCACTTTAAAAAAAATGGCTTTCACCGTCAAAAATGAAGTATTGATCAGGGTGTATGTCGTGATGATCGGCATCATACTGATAGCTGTCGCAATTTTGGCTAAGACCATTAAGATTTCTGTGATAGAAGGTGAAAAGTGGCGGGCAAAAGGGCAGGAATTAAACATCGCCGAAAAGTCGCTGGAAGCCGAAAGAGGAAATATTCTCACTGAAGACGGCAGCATGCTGGCCACTTCCATCCCGTTCTTTGACATCAGATTCGACCCAAATTCCTCAGTCATTGACACAGCCGACTGGAACAGGAACTTAGACAGTCTGGCATATTGTCTGGCTACTTACGTCAACCCATCTTATACCCCCGGAGGAATGAAGGAATATCTCATCCAGCAAAAACGGGAAGGGAGCAGGTACGTGACCATCAGGAAAGATGCAACGCTGGAAGAGAAGAACCGGATTTCTGGCTTTCCTCTTTTCAGGCTCGGGCAGTTCAGGGGTGGTCTCATTATCGAGCAGAAATACAATCGCCAACGACCTTTTCGCCTGCTTGCCAATCGCACAATCGGCTATGTCAGCGGCGATTCCATCAGGGTGGGCATCGAAGGAGCTTACGACAATATACTCAGCGGAGAAGAAGGAAAGCAACTCATGTATCGCGTGGGAGGCGGGATGTGGATACCATTGGACAATCTCTCCAAAGTGGAGCCCAGGCCAGGAAGGGACGTCGTGACCACTCTCGACATCAATCTTCAGGACATTACTGAAAACGCCCTGGCCAAAGCTATGGTGCGCCACCAGGCAGAAAGCGGCGTAGCCATTTTGATGGAAGTAAAAACCGGCGCTATCAAAGCCATGGCCAACCTGGGCTGGACAAGGAACGGACAGCTCTGGGAAACTTACAACCACGCCATCGGCTCGGCTACAGAACCAGGTTCTACCTTCAAGCTGGCTTCACTACTTGCACTCCTGGAAGATGGCTACGTCAATCTCACGGACAGTATTGACCTGGAACAGGGGAGTACCCTATATTTTGATTCAGAATTGAAAGATTCCTACAACCATTCAAAAAACAAGGTGACGGTATTGCAGGCATTCGGCATGTCTTCCAATGTGGGAGTGTCTAGACTGGTTTGGAATAATTACTATGCGAATAACAAAGCGGATCGCTATGTGCAGCGCCTGAAGGATTTCTTCCTGACTCAGCCCACAGGCATTGAGCTGGGCGGAGAAGTAAGCCCTTATATCAAAAAGCCTTATAGCCAGGAAGACGGATGGAGCGGCACTACCCTGCCCTGGATGTCCATCGGTTACGAACTGACGATTACCCCCCTGCAATTATTGGCCTTTTACAATGCCGTTGCCAATGACGGAATCTATGTGAAACCTTCCATTGTAAAAGAAACACAGCAGTATGGCGAAACACTAAAGAAATTCCCCATCACGGAAGTAAAGGGAAGGATAGCCTCTAAAAAGGCCATTCAAAAGGCAAAACGCTTGTTGGAAAGCGTCGTGGACAGCACCTGGGGCACCGCCCACGCACTCCGTTCAGATTCGTACCGCTTCGCAGGAAAAACGGGGACGGCGCAACTCAACTACCAACGCCTAAACGATCAGACAAAAGTAGGTGGCTACCAGGCTTCTTTTGCCGGTTATTTTCCGGCTGAAAATCCGGTGTACTCATGTATCGTGCTCATCAGCAAGCCAAAAGAGGCCGGCATTTACGGTGGACAGGTAGCCCTGCCGGTATTCAGAGAAATAGCAGATAAGGCCATCGCCACCCGGTTGGAGCTTTATCCCGTGCTCAACGATACCCCAATAACCGCTCTGATAAAAAACCAGCTTCCTAATAACGACGCCGGATATACGCCTGATCTGGGAAAGATTTTGAAAGAACTCAACATAGACTACACCAACCGCACGGAAGGCGACTGGTCAGTCCTTCGGGTCGCTACTCCTGATTCGCTGAAATTACTTCAGCGCACAGTAGCGGATAAGTTAGTGCCTAACGTAGTCGGCATGGGTCTGAGAGACGCCATTTATCTCTTAGAAAACAAAGGACTTAAAGTGCAGATAAACGGAAACTTTGGAAAGGTCAGGCAACAGTCTGTAAAGCCTGGCGTCAGGGTGAACGGTCAGACTATCTGGCTGAGATTGGGCTAAATTTTTAAAACAAAAAAATTGAAAGCACTCAGTTTCATTTTCCAGGGTATTGAAATCCTCCGAATTATTGGCTCAAAGGAGCGGGTAATTGACCAACTAAGCCTTGACAGCAGAAAAGTTAAAAAAAGCGCCCTCTTTGCAGCCCTTCGCGGCGTAACTGCCGACGGCCATGCCTTCATTGACAAGGCCATTGAAAATGGAGCCTCGGTCATTCTCTGTGAAGAACTACCGGAGGAACTAAAAGAGGGGGTAACCTACATTCAGGTTGCCGATAGCGCAGCGGCCTTTGGACAGCTCGCATCAAATTATCATGGCCGTCCTTCGGAAAAGCTCAAACTCGTGGGCGTTACCGGGACGAATGGAAAGACGACGACTGCCACGCTGTTATACGATCTTTTTAAAGCATTGGGCTATAAAGCTGGCCTGATCTCAACTATTGAAAATAGGATTTTTGATAAAACAGTCCGGGCTACGCATACGACCCCGGACGCGGAGTCTATTAACTTACTGATTCAACAAATGGTCGAAGCGGGCTGCGATTATGCCTTCATGGAAGTTAGTTCACATGCTATTGTCCAGAAGCGCATTGCCGGTCTAAGGTTCGTGGGTGGGATATTCACTAACATCACCCACGAACACCTCGACTACCACAAAACCTTCAAGGCCTATATTGAGGCCAAGAAAATGTTCTTTGACAATCTGCCAATAGATGCTTTTGCACTCGTCAACAGCGACGACAGACGAGGCGAGGTGATGATCCAAAACACCAGGGCGAAGACCTACACTTTTGCCCTGCGCAAACCCGCTGATTTTAAAGCAAAAATTGTTGAAAACAGCCTTGCAGGTTTGCAGCTCAGTTTGGACGGCGTTGATTTTCACTCGCGACTGATTGGGGAATTCAATGCCTACAACCTACTCGGCGTTTATGCTGCCGCCATTCTTCTGGGACAGGAACCTCAGGAAGTAATGCAGGCTCTCAGCGCCCTGAAAGCTGCCGAGGGTCGCTTCGATTATATTTTCGAGCCTGAAAGCAACATTACGGGTATTGTAGATTATGCCCACACTCCCGATGCGCTTGAAAAAGTTCTGAGCGCCATCCATCAATTGCGAAAAGGAGGCGGGAAAATCATTTCCGTCGTCGGATGCGGAGGCGATAGAGACCACAGCAAGCGGCCAATGATGGCAAAGGTGTCCTGCGATTACAGCGATCAGGTAATCCTGACTTCCGACAATCCCAGGACAGAAGACCCTGAGGCCATCATCGCCGAAATGCAAAAAGGGATTCCGGCCTATGCCAGGCAAAAGACGCTTTCCATCGCCAATAGAAGGGAAGCTATAAAGACCGCTTGCCGATTAGCAGGCAGCGGAGACGTCATCCTCATAGCCGGAAAAGGACACGAAAAATATCAGGAAATCATGGGTGTAAAGCACCCATTCAACGACAAAGAAGAGCTAAGCCTCGGGCTTGGCACACTGAAAATATGAACTTAGTTCCCTCACACTATGAAATACTGAAACAACCGTTTCCATCGGTGGAAGGGAGGGACTTCCACCAACATTTTTTTAGACTGTAAGCAGCGAAAGCAGCGGAGTTTTTAGGGCGCCGCTGTTTCTCCTGCGACTTTGAGACAAAAAGGAAAACTACAAACAGAACCGGTTTTCAGCCGGCTGTAGAAAAAATATGATTTACCACCTTTTCCAATGGATTGAGCAAAACTATCATTTCCCTGGCTCCGGACTGTGGAACTATATTTCCTTCCGCGCCGGTGCAGGTATGTTGATATCGTTGATTATCAGCATGATATTCGGCGGGCGAATCATCCGATTCCTGCGCAGGCTTCAAATCGGAGAGGAGATCCGGGATCTGGGGCTGGAAGGACAGTTGCAGAAGAAAGGCACTCCGACCATGGGAGGGATTATCATCATCATGGGTATCGTGATACCCGTTTTGCTGGTAGCCAATCTTGAAAACATCTACATCCTCATCATGCTCCTGGTCACCACCTGGATGGCCATCATCGGATTTGTAGATGACTATATCAAGATTTTTAAACACAACAAAAAGGGGCTGAGTGGTAAGTCCAAAATAATAGGTCAGATAGTCTGCGGCATAATCGTGGCATTGATGATGATGAACAGCGAAGAAGTAGTCGTTCGCTTAGATGCCGAAAAAGCAGAACTGGCAGGTTATCCAGAGGTAAGGAATTACCTCATTGAAGATGCAAGGGGCGACATGGTCGAGGTGTCGGACGCTAAAGCTTACATCACGAACCTTCCCTTCTTCAAGGACAACCAGTTAGATTATGCAAAGCTATTGCCGCTCGAACGAGAGTCGGCGATTCGATACGCCTGGATTGTCTTCGTGCCGATGGTTATTTTTTTGATAACTGCGGTGAGCAATGCAGCAAATTTGACGGACGGACTGGATGGATTAGCCACCGGAGTAAGCGGTGTAGTTGCGACTACACTCGGGATTTTTGCCTACGTCTCCGGCAACGTCATCATGGCTAACTATCTGAATGTACTGTATCTGCCCGGAGCGGGAGAGTTGGTCATATTCTCCGCCTGCTTTATCGGCGCCTGTATCGGTTTTCTCTGGTACAATTCATATCCGGCGCAGGTGTTTATGGGCGACACGGGCAGTCTGACCTTAGGCGGCATCATCGCCACACTGGCGATTTTGCTGAGAAAGGAATTGCTGATACCGGTCTTGTGCGGCATTTTTTTGGCAGAGAATCTTTCTGTAATGCTACAGGTTGGGTACTTCAAATACACTAAGAAGAAGTACGGAGAAGGAAGGCGGATTTTCTTAATGTCTCCCCTCCACCACCATTATCAGAAAAAGGGAATGCCGGAAGCCAAGATTGTCACGAGATTCTGGATTGTGAGCATCCTCCTGGCCTTAGTTTCGATTTTGACTTTAAAAATTAGATAAAAGAGAAAGCAAACACAGGTCTTTTTTTTTAAAAGAGAAAAACAACAAACACGAGAAAGCTATGCAGATCGGCATTCTAGGCGCTGGTGAAAGCGGAGTTGGAGCGGCCTTATTGGCCAAGCGCCTTGGACTCAGCGTCTTCGTGTCAGACGCCGGCAGCATCAAGGAAAACTTTAAACGCGAATTAGAAACAAACGCGATTCCATACGAGGAAGGCAAACATACATGGACAAGCATTTTACAAGCTGATGAAATTATCAAGAGCCCTGGTATCCCCGACCACCTCCCACTCATTATAGAGCTTCATCGCCAGGGAACGCCGGTAATTTCTGAAATTGAATTTGCGAGCCGTTTTACGACGGCAGCCATCATTGGCATAACGGGAAGTAACGGGAAAACTACGACTACCAGGTTAACCTACCACCTGCTTAAAACTGCTGGACTGAACGTGGCGCTTGGGGGGAACGTCGGTTACAGTTTTGCCCGGAACATTATCGAGAAAAATTGCAATTTCCATGTGCTGGAGCTGAGTAGCTTCCAGTTGGATGGCATTGTGCATTTCCGCCCCCACGTGGCCATTTTGCTCAACATCACTCCTGACCATTTGGACAGGTATGAGTATAAAATGGAGAACTACGTCCAGGCTAAATTTCGCATTGCCATGAATCAGACGGAAGACGACGTCCTCATCTTAAACGACGACGACCCAGAGATTCAAAACTGGTTAAAAACGCATCGGCTGCCGGCGCCTTTGATTCGGGTTGCCAACAGCTTTGAGAACAACCGCTCAATCAGGTCTGGCAACTCTGTTTTTGACATGCGCGGTTGTGCGCTGAAAGGTCAGCACAATTTTTTCAACGCAGCCTGTGCCATTCGTGCAGCCCAAAGGGCAGGCGTCGGCAACGAGGCTATCCAGGAGGGATTGAACACTTTCGTCAATGCGCCTCACAGGCTGGAGGAGGTGGCCACGATTGCCGGCGTGGAGTACATCAACGATAGCAAGGCAACCAATGTGGACAGCGTCTTTTACGCTTTGCAGGCGATGGAAAAACCGGTGGTGTGGATAGCGGGCGGCACAGACAAGGGCAACGACTACGGCCCCATCGAGGCTCTCGTCCGGCAGAAAGTGAAAGCGCTGATCTGCCTGGGCGTTGACAATGCGAAATTGTTGAAAGTCTTTTCGCCCATTTTGAAAAATATAGAAGAAGCAAAAAGCGCAGGCGAGGCTGTTGAAAAAGCCGCCCGGTTAGCCAGAGAGGGCGATGCGGTATTGCTAAGCCCGGCCTGTGCCAGTTTTGACTTATTCAATAATTACGAGGACAGAGGGAATCAGTTTAAGGCCGAAGTCCTCCGACTTCAACAACCATTTAAATAAAAAATAAAAATTGTCAGCGTGAATTTTGGAGCAAGAATATATGCGGAATTAAGAGGAGACAGAGTGATCTGGATGATCCTGGCCATACTGTCCATCTTCTCCATCCTTGCGGTGTACAGCAGCACGGGAACGATAGCGTATAAGCTCAGCGGAGGCGATACGACTTCCTATCTCATCACGCACGTTCTGACGCTGGGCTTTGGGCTGTTCTTAGCCTACTTAGCCTATCTGACTCCGTACATGCGCTTTATGAAAATGGCGCCCTGGTTGTGGCTTGTCGCCTTTGCTCTACTGGTCTATACCCTGGGTTTTGGAATAGAAATCAATCACGCCAGGAGGTGGATAGCTATACCGTTTACGGGGAAGACCTTCCAGACATCCGATTTTGGAAAACTGGCGCTCATCCTCCTGGTAGCCAGAGAAATCACCCGACACAAAGATTACATCAAGGATTTCAATAAGGCATTCGTGCCGATTATTTTACCGATTGTGGTCATCTGCGCCCTCATCGCACCGGCAGACCTAAGCACAGCCTTAGTGCTGTTCCTCACCTGCTTTTTGATGATGTTCATCGGGCGGGTAGATATCAAATACCTCGCTTTACTGGTATTGGTGTGGGTCGTCATGTTCGCCAGTCTGTTAGTCATTCACAAATTTGCGCCCGACGTCGTCAGGGTAGATACCTGGACTTCGCGGATTTCTGAATTTATATCGGACGGGTCGGAAGGAGGATTTCAAAATAAGCAGGCCAAGATTGCCATTGCCAACGGCGAGATTTTCGGCAGAGGGCCGGGAAACAGCATTCAGCGTAATTATCTGCCTACCCCCTACGCCGATTTCATCTATGCCGTTTTCTGCGAGGAGTACGGGCTGATTGGCTCCTTCGTTCTGGTCGGATTATATGTGTGGTTATTTATCAGGGTGACCAGATTAGTGACTATCAGTGAGAAATCTTTCGGCGCAATGGTAGCGCTTGGACTGTCCATGAACATCGTCTTTCAGGCTTTAGCCAATATGGCGATATCCGTTCACCTCGTCCCCGTAGGCGGCCTGACCCTGCCGATGGTGAGTTGGGGAGGCACTTCCATCCTGTTCTCCTGTTTGTTTTTCGGCATAATCCTCAGCGTGAGTAGATACATAGAAGCGACGGCGGAAAGACAGGCAGCCAGCCAGGCTCAGGCTTCGACTGCCGGCCAGACGCCCATGCAACAACAAAAGTTTCAACAATCGTCAGGATCCGGAGGAGGGGGCGGAAGAAATAAAAAGACACCCTGATGACCGATTGTAATTAAAACAGCGCATGAATATCATCATTTCCGGCGGTGGCACCGGTGGGCATGTTTTCCCTGCCATCGCCATAGCAGACGCCATAAGGAAAATACAGCCCGATGCTGAAATCCTGTTCGTAGGCGCAAAAGGCAGGCTGGAAATGGAAAAAGTTCCAAAAGCCGGCTACCTCATCGAGGGGCTTTGGATCAGTGGTTTTCAACGTTCATTGACATGGCGCAACCTGCTTTTCCCCTTTAAGCTGCTGCACAGCGGATGGAAGGCCCGCCAAATCGTTCGGCGCTTTCGACCCGAGGTCGCAGTAGGCGTGGGAGGGTACGCCTCCGGCCCTGTTCTGAATGCAGCAGGAGCTTTGGGTATCCCGACTGTTTTGCAGGAGCAAAATTCTTATCCCGGGGTGACGAACAAGATTTTGGCGAGAAAGGCTTCCAAAATCTGCGTGGCTTACGAGGGGATGGATAAATTTTTTCCAAAAGAGAAAATCCTCCTGACGGGCAATCCCGTGCGCACGGAAATCTTCAAAAATTTGGAGAAAAAGCGCGCCGAAGGGTTCAGGCACTTTGGCTTAGATGAAAAGAAGCAGACCATCTTCATCTCGGGAGGGAGCTTAGGCGCGCGTACACTGAACGAAGCTATGGCCGCCGGAGCGCAATTATTGGAAGAGAACCCGCGGGTTCAATTACTCTGGCAGTGCGGACGGTTTTATTTTGAAAATTTTAAAAACAGCGAAACGGCACTCCTGCCCAATGTGGAAATCAGGCCGTTCATTGACCGGATGGATCTGGCCTATTCCATAGCGGATGCGGTGATCTGTAGAGCCGGAGCGCTCTCTGTCTCTGAATTATGTCTGGCAGGAAAACCGGCAATCCTCGTCCCCTCTCCCAACGTGGCGGAGGATCACCAGACAAAAAATGCGCTGGCATTAGTAGAAAAGGATGCGGCGCTGATGGTGAAGGATGCGGCGGCAAAGGAAGAACTACTCTGGGCAGCGATGGAGATTTTGAAAAATAAAGAATTACAGACGCAGCTCAGCAGAAATATCCGCGAACTGGCCAGGCCAGATGCGGCCAATGTTATTGCAAAGGAAATATTGAATCTGGTTTCAGCATGAATCCCGACGATATTAAAAAAATCTACTTTCTCGGTATCGGAGGTATCGGGATGAGCGCTCTGGCGAGGTACTTCCGCAGCTTAGGCTGCGAGATACACGGATACGACAGAACAGAAACAGTCCTCACCAAAAAGTTGGTGGAGGAAGGAATGAAAATCCACTATGGCGCGGCCGATTTGAGTAAAATACCGGAGGGTCTTGATTTAGCGGTCTGGACGCCGGCCATTCCAGGGGATTTTGAAGAATTGACATTTTTTAAAAACAGCAATGTTCCACTGAAGAAACGAGCGGAGACGCTGGGAGATATCAGCCGCAGCAGGCGCACTATCGCAGTCGCCGGAACGCATGGCAAGACGACCACTTCTTCCATGCTGACGCATCTGCTGCGCACAGGAGGGATTGACTGCACCGCATTCCTCGGAGGCATTTCGCTCAATCTCAGTTCCAACTATGTCGGCGGTAAAAGCGACTGGGTGGTAGCCGAAGCGGACGAATACGACCGCAGCTTTCTGCAATTGTCGCCCGAAATAGCCGTGCTATTGAGCATGGATCCTGATCACTTGGACATTTACGGAGAGGCGTCGGCAGTCGCAGAGACGGGATTCAAGGAGTTTATTAAAAAAACAAGGCCGAATGGCAAGGTTTTTATTAAATATAGTCTTGCACAATATTTTGATAATCAGTTGTTTGAAACATTTGGACTGAATAATGGCAGGTATCTGGCAGAAAACATCAGGATTAAAAATGGCTGGTTTCTGTTTGATTTTATCGCACCGGCTTTCCAGCCAGAGGGCGGCGGCCAGACCGGAATCGGGATCAAAGATCTCCGCCTGGGAATGCCGGGCAGGCACAATGTGGAAAATGCTACCGTCGCTATAGCTGTTTCTCTGAATCTCGGAGTTTCAGTAGAAGCTATTCGGGAAGGTCTGGCGACTTTCAAAGGGATAAAGCGGCGCTTTGAGTTTATTTTCAGAGATGAAAAAACGGTCTTCATTGACGACTATGCGCATCATCCTACTGAAATCAAAGCGGCGGCGCAGGCGGCGCAGGAGTTATTCCACGACCGAAAGATAACGGCCATCTTCCAACCCCATCTATATTCCCGAACGAGGGATTTCTTAGATGGCTTTGCCGAAGCGCTGGACAGGTTTGACGAAGTCGTTTTAATGGACATTTATCCCGCAAGAGAATTGCCCATTCCAGGGATTACTTCAAAAGCCATTTTTGAAAAAATGAAAAACCCCAATAGAACTTTAGTTACAAAGAAAAACATGCTCGACACCTTGAAGACCAGGGACTTAGACGTAGTAATGACTATCGGGGCGGGCGATATCGACACATTTGTAGAGCCTATAAAACAATGGCTATTGGAACGAAAACACCGCAGCTAGCGCCGTCTTTTCGGCCAGGCAAAACAAAAACCAAAAAGATTAACGATAAAAGAAACTATGCTCAATAATCCGCAAATAAAAACTTCTGCCAGGCGGCTGCTCTGGTTCGGTGGAATACTTTTTACCATCGTGTTGCTCGCCGCCGCAGTGGAGCGGAAGAAAACGATGGCTATCGTCGCCACAGAAGTGCAGGTGACGCCTCTCCAGAACGGAGCGCTGTTGATTGACAGCATGGATGTAATCAAGCTGATTGAGCGCAGTTTTGGAATGCCCTTAGACGAGCAGGCTGCCGGAGTCATCGATGCGAATCGGATAGAACGGGTGCTGGAAGAAGACCCTTTTGTAAAAAATGCCGAAGTGGCCATTACTGCCAATAGCCGCATCAGGGTGAAAGTAGAACAACGGAAACCCATCTTAAGGGTAATTGACAATTTGGGAGCGCAGTACTATTTAGACGAGGAAGGTTATCGCGTGCCGCTATCGAGACACTTTGCCGCCAGAACGCTGGTGGCGACGGGTAATATCACTCCCCACACGCCGGAGTTTTTGAGTAAAAAGGAGCACTCTATGAAGGACTTGTTTGAATTGACAAATTTCATTCTGGCCGATCCACTTTGGGACGCCCTGTTCGAACAAGTTTATCTCAACACCCGCAATGAGTTTATTCTGGTTCCAAAAGTCGGCGATCAGATTGTCATTCTTGGAAAATGGGATTCAGATGCGCCGGACAAGTTCCAGCGCCTTCGGGTGTTTTATGAGGAAGGCATGAGTAGGGAGGGATGGAACAAATACAAAAGCTTAGACCTACGCTATCGGGGGCAGGTCGTTTGCAAAAGGAAATAGAGAAGCTAAGGCTGGCTTTGTTCCTGAGCCATTGGTTCTCAAAGTGTTATGAAATAAAATTAGGAATTGATAAAGGCTAAAACTACATTTTAGTCATTTGGATAAACATAACAAGGAAAGTAAACTATTAAATCTTTTACCATGGATCTAAATAACAACCCCCATCAGGATTTGGTGGTAGCACTGGACATTGGAACGACAAAGGTCTGTGCCATCGCTGGCCGTAAAAACGAGCACGGCAAATTGGAAGTCCTTGGTGTCGGAAAAGTGGATAGTGAAGGCGTCATGCGCGGAGTCGTGTCCAACATTGAGAAAACCGTAAGAGCCATTTCAGACGCTATTGCGCTGGCGCAAAGATCTGCCCAGGTTGAATTTCGGGTCGCTCATGTTGGCATTGCCGGCCAACACATCAAAAGCCTCCAGCACAGAGGAATGTTGACCCGCGACAATTTGCACACTGAAATCAATCAGTACGACATTGAGAAGCTCGTCAACGATATGTACAAACTCGTACTACCGCCCGGAGATAAAATTCTCCACGTGCTTCCCCAGGAATATACGGTGGACGACGAGCAAGGCATCGTGGATCCTATCGGCATGTCCGGCGTTCGTTTAGAAGCCAATTTCCACATCATCACCGGTCAGATTACTGCGACGCAAAACATCATTAAATGTGTTGAGCGCGCCGGTCTGAAAGTGGCAAGTCTCACATTAGAGCCGATTGCCTGCTCCGAGGTCATCCTTTCAGAAGAAGAAAAAGAAGCGGGCGTGGTATTGGTTGATATTGGCGGAGGCACGACGGATATCACCATTTTCAGAGACGGCATCATTCGTCACACGGCTGTCATTCCCTTTGGCGGCGGGGTTATCACTCGCGACATCAAAGATGGTTGCAATGTCATGCAGAGCCAGGCTGAGAAGCTCAAAACCAAGTTTGGCTCGGCTCTGGCGGATGAGGTTTACGACAACCGAATCATCACCATCCCCGGCCTGAATAATCGCGAGCACAAGGAAATTTCAGAAAAGAATCTGGCTCGTATTATCCAAGCTCGGGTAGAGGAAATCCTCGACTACGTCGTCTGGGAAATTCGTCGGAGCGGCTATGAGAATAAACTCATTGGCGGCATGGTACTGACCGGCGGAGGAGCTTTGCTCAGCCATATCGACAAATTAGCAGAGTTCTACATCGGTATGAGCGCACGCATAGGCGTTCCGGTGGAGCATCTGGCGCACGGGTACCACGAGCAGTTGAGTAGTCCGGTGTTTTCAACCGCCATTGGATTGTTGATGAAAGGGATTGAGGGATTGGAAGAAGGAAGCTTCAACTACGCTGAACCCTCGTACAATTCCACTACTTCGCAGAATGGAGAAGAGGCTTCCGCTACGGCATCAGGTAAATGGTTCGATCATATTTTGCAAAAGACGAAAGAATGGTTTCAGGCAGAGCCTGACACAGAATTTTAAACCCAAATAGGCATGAGATACGGGCAAGGTCAGACAAGCTCTTATTTCACATCATTCATTTTTTTAAAACCTGGCAGTTATGATATTTAAGCTAATCGACGAAAAAAATGACCTTCCAATCATCAAGGTGATTGGAGTAGGCGGGGGTGGCAGCAATGCAGTCAACCACATGTTCAAACAGGGCATAGTTGGGGTTGACTTTGCCATCTGCAACACAGACAAGCAGGCCATGGAACTCAGTCCTGTACCGGTAAAAATCCAGCTCGGCCCTACCCTAACGGAAGGCAGGGGCGCCGGTTCCAAGCCCAACATCGGCAAATTGGCCTGTGAAGAAAGCATTGAAGAGGTGAAATCTTACCTCGCCAACAATTGTAAAATGTTGTTCATCACAGCCGGCATGGGTGGCGGAACGGGTACAGGCGCAGCTCCCATTATTGCCAAAGCAGCTCAGGAATTAGACATCCTGACGGTAGGTATCGTTACCCTGCCCTTCACTTTCGAAGGAAACAAGCGGGTCTATCAGGGCTTTGACGGCCTCGAAGAGCTAAAAAAATCTGTAGATACCATCATCGTCATTTCCAACGATAAACTCAAAGCCATCCACGGCAATTTGACCATTTCTCGCGCCTTTGCCGAGGCCGACAATATTCTCTGCTCCGCTGCAAAAGGTATTGCCGAGATTATCACCGTCCCGGGCTACGTCAACGTGGACTTCGAAGACGTGAATACCGTCATGCGCGACAGCGGCGTGGCCATTATGGGTATGTCGGTTGCCGATGGCGACAATCGCGCCAAGCGGGCAGTAGATGAAGCGCTCAACTCGCCACTGTTGGAAGATAACAACATCAAAGGCGCTCAGCACATCCTCATCAACATCACTTCTGGAAAGAAAGAAGTGACAATGGAAGAAATTTTTGAAATAACGGAATTCGTTCAGGAGGAAGCAGGCGTAGGCACTAACCTCATTTGGGGAAATTGCTACGATGAGAGCCTCGGTGAAAAATTGAGCGTTACCATCATCGCCACCGGTTTTGAAAGAGAACAGCGCAAATCCTCCGTTCACGGCGCCAAACCTGAACCAAACGCCAAGCCGGTAAAGGTTGCCTTGGATGATGATTCTACGTTAAAAAAAAATTTCTTGAACCCTATCGGCTCTGACGAGACTGATGATGCCAACACCATTGAATTTCCCGATGTAACGGAAAAATACAACCGCTACAGTCGCTTTGGAAAGGACGAGTCTTACGTCAGAGAAAATAGCCGCGACCGCAAAGAAGAGGAGCGCAAAATGCGACAGGACGCCGAGCGCCGTCGCAAGGAACACCTCTCCAACATGAAACCGAAGTTCAGCAGCCCTCAGGCTATCATTGAATTAGAAAGCGAGCCTGCCTATATCCGCAGAGGCGCCAAATTGGACGACGTGCCTGGCTCCGATGAAATCACCTATTCTAAATGGACAATTTCAGAGGACGAGGAGCTGCAGTTGCGGGAAGGCAATTCCTACTTGCACGACAATGTAGATTGATTGATAAATGGCTAAATGGTTGATTCAAAATGGTTGAGTCTAAGCTTGCCATTTGGCCATTTATTTTTTTAGCCATCATAACTTGCTAAATCAAGTTTATGGCCTGAGCCATCCGCTCAGGCCTTTTTTATTTTCTATCCTCTGCTCTAAAGGCATTTTTGGCCTACTTCCGACAACCTAATCTCCCTTTTCCACGTTTGCTGAATAGCTGTTGCCAGAGGCTTGAGTTGATAAATTGCGGGTAAGCATGGGAGCTTTCTTATCTTAGCAGCCAAATTTTGACAAATTAGTTTTTATAAATTTCATCTAAATA
>CAZXQI010000037.1:0-30705 GCA_964643005.1 uncultured Saprospiraceae bacterium
CCAGGCTACCATTACGGACGACCAGGGATGCAAGTTTTTTACCGAACCGATATTCTTAGAGCAGCCCGAAGAGTTGGCGATACTGTTGGACTATGCGGAGGGAAGCCCCTGCCAGGAAGATGCGGAAGGCTCCATCCAGGTCAGCGTGAGCGGCGGCACGGGCAACTATGCTTATCTCTGGTCAAATGGAAAACAGACAAGGGACATTGTCGGCCTGCCCCAGGGCGATTACACGCTTACGGTAACGGATGGCAATGGATGCGTGAAGGAATTAGGCCCCATCCAGATTGTCAATCCGCTTCCACTCTATGTTTCTCACAATATACCGGCGCCGGAAGGCTGCCTTCCCTTTCAGGTGGACAGTGTTTGCCTCAGTGTTTCGGGTGGGACGATTCCCTATAGTTTTCTCTGGAATACCGGCGATACTGCGGCCTGCCTCCAGCAAGTTGCATCAGGCGATTACCAGGCAACCGTTACTGACGCCATGGGCTGCACGGCAGAATTAATGTCCGTCAAAGTATTGGAAGAATTTTTCCCTGTAAAAGTGACGGCTCTTTCCACCGGTCTCCAGAAAATCTGCGCTGGGACGAATGAGGGCGCGGTGGCGGTCTTAATTGAAAAGGGAATTGCTCCCTATCAATACATCTGGAGCAATGGCGTATCGGGGCAGACGTACTTAGATACAATCCATCTCGATTACTTAGAGCCGGGAGCATACGACGTGACCATTACCGATCAAGTCGGTTGTACGGCGGCCTCTCCGGTGATGGCTGTGACGACGGATGGATATATTTTGCCCTCGATACCCGGTTCGCAGATTCATCACGTGAACTGTAAGTATGGAACCAACGGCTCTCTCGCCGTGAATGTCATCGGCGGCAAAGCGCCTTATTCCTACTCCTGGACCAATGAGGACGGAGAAGAGATTGGCGGCGCAGCAGCGATCCATGACCTGGTTGCGGGTATTTACCAGGTGTTGATAACGGATCAGAACGGCTGCACGGGCAGCATCGGCGCCCAGATTATAGAACCGGATCTGCCGCTGAGCCTGACGGATATTGCGCCGATAACGACGCATATCTCCTGTTTTGGCGCCGATGACGGAGCGATAAATCTTACGCCTTATGGCGGTATTCCACCCTATACTTTTTCATGGAGCAATGGCGAAACTACGGAAGACATTTCTGGTTTAGGCTCTGGAACCTATATAGCGACAGTGACTGATTCTAATTTGTGCGTGCTGATCTCCCAGGGGATTGAAATCATTTCACCGGAAGGCCCGCTTCAATTGTCTATGGCTGATATTACGTCGGTCTCTTGTTACAATGGCTCGGACGGCTCTATTGACGTCGCGATTTCCGGCGGTACGCCGCCTTACGTTTACACCTGGGGGACTATAGCCAATACGGAAGACCTTGAGGGCGTGCCCTCGGGAACCTACCCGCTGGTTGTGTCAGATTCCAACTTGTTGTGCACGCTGGATACCTTCTTCTTTATTCCACAGCCCAATCCTTTGGAAATAAGTTTTGAAGTGACGCCTTCTTCTACCGATCTTCCTCTTGGGGCGATTGTAGTTTCGGCCTTTGGCGGGGTGGCGCCTTATATCTACGAATGGAATACGGGCGCCGTCGGCGATACGATATCGGGCGTACCTGCCGGCCTTTATCAATTGACGATCACGGATGCCAATCTTTGCGACACGATAATCTGGATAACTATTCCCGTGAAGCCTAATGGCGTATTTGAAAGCGAATCGGGAGGGAGCTTCCTCGTCTATCCGAACCCCAACGGAGGACAGTTCCAACTTGAGCTGAGCCTGCCTTTAAGCGCACAGGCTGAGATTAGGGTCTTCAATGCCGTGGGGCAATCTGTTTTTTCAAAAAAGGAAGAACATGCTAAAGAGGAAAAATGGAAGGTGAATTTGGCGGATCAACCGCCGGGCATGTATTTCGCAATTGTCTGGCTAAATAGCAGGGCGGCGTTTAGGACGAAGATTATTATTTTGTAGGTATTTGGACGATGGGTTTTCCTTGCAGATGATTTACATCGGAGGGGGAAGTCAATCTGAATTTACCACAGTTTTTAGGGCAGACTTTCCTGTAGGTTTTTTTTGTCCATTTTCAACCTTCAATTCATCGCTTCGAGCATTCAGGACAGCCATCGCTCCCACTTTCTTTCCATATCGCTCGAAAAGCCGGTATTGGGCGGCGTACATGCGCAGGAAAAAATCCTTGTCCACATAACCTTGCATCTCAAGGTGAATCAGGAAGCAGAGTTCTTCTCCATGGATGGATTAAACTCTGACGAGGAGATCCGCATATCTATTGGCCGTAAGAAATGATTTCGAGTTCCTTGTCCAGAAAATCATACCTCTTAGCAAGGTCAATTTCCTGTTCTCAGATTTCAAAGAAGGATTCGACAAAGTAGGAAAACGGGCGCCTGATGATTTCCCTCCATAGCCTTTTCATAGCATTCTGATTTTTGTGAGATGGGAAGCCTCAGGATAGGAACTGAGTAGGATATAAAAGTGAGGCGTACCCCATAAGCGTACGCCTCACTTTTTTGATTGATCCAGGATGGATAAAAGCAGCCGGGTAGTCTGCCGGCAGCGCTTCTGCTGTGTTTAAGTTAGTTAACTCTCTTCAACTCGTGGCCTTCCTTCGTCACTATATAGGCTTCGTTGAAACCTCTGGCTCTGACTTTTCTCAGAGCTATCTCGGCGGATGCTTTGCTGTCGAAACCGGAAAGCAGTACTATTGTCAGATTGTCTTTTAGCAGGTAACGGATGACGCCGATGTCGTTAAATTCGGAAGGCTTGATATTTTTTGTATCCCTGAGCGTGGCGAGGCGGATCAGGTAGCCAGAGAAATCATTGGTTACAGGCGTATTGACTATTTCGATATCTTTAGAGTACTGGGTAGGCGTCGGCGTTGATTGTTCGCGCAGCTCTCTACGGTCTGTCACGATAAAGGCGCCGGGGTAACCGTTGGCTTTCACGGTCTGCTGAGCCTCGGCGGCGGCGTCTTTCGTTTCAAAAAGCCCCAGCCGGATTTTAGTTTTTCCATCTTCTCTCACACTGTAAACCGCACCGAGTTTACCGACCTTAGCCTGGAAAGGCGCCAGATTAACGGAGGCGGCAGTAGAAGCCGCCAATTGGATGGCATAGCCTTCCTTTTGGATGGTTTTGGCGCTCTGCTCAGAAGCAGTGGTCGGAGGAGCTACGACTTTGGAAGCAGTGGAAGAGCTGGGAGGCTCGGTTACGCCGACGGGAAACAGCCCGAAACTTTGGATAGATTTCGAGTCGCCTTTTGCTGTTTTAATAGTGATACTTTTCTCCTGAAACCCTGCTTTGGAAAAGCGCAGGCTGTGGACGATGTTGGATTGAAGAGCTATACTGTAATTTCCGTTGGCGTCTGTCATAGAGGTAGCGACTTCCTTTTTAGTGATAGAATCAGTGGCGATTACTCTGACCTCGCCGAGGGCGGCTCTGGTGCTGCCATTTACAATATTGCCTTTGTAGGCATTGTCTATGTTGGTCAGAGAGACGTCTATCGTTCGGCTTTGGCGAAGCCCTGAAGAAGCAATCTGGACAGACTGACTGAGATAGCCCGGTTTGCTGACTGTTGCAGTGCAGTTGAGACTGCCGCTGGCGTGGAAGTTGAAAATGCCGCTGACATTAGTCTGGTAGCTTTTTTCACCGCAGCCTGACAGGTCAATATTGGCCGCTTCTATGCCCGCCCCGCTGACGCCGTCCGTCACTTTGATGACGATGCTCTCCATTTCTTTTTGTACGCGGTAAACATCTTCCGCTCCTTTGCCTCCGGGTCGATTGGAAATGAGGTAGCCGACATTGCGCGTGTCGTTAAAGATGAAGCCGTAATCGTCCATAGAGGAGTTTAGCCCCGGGCCGCCGTGGTACAGCGTGGCCCAGCGACCATTGTTTTCCTCTGCTTTAAAAATGTCAAAACCGCCATAGCCTTTGTGGTAGTCGGAGGCAAAATACAGCGATGCGCCATCGTGAAAAGGCGTGATTTCGTTTCCGATGGAATTGACGATGCTGCCGAGATTTTCCGGCGCCGACCAACTGCTACCCACCCTGTAAGAGACGTAGATGTCAAAACCTCCAAAGCCGCCGGGCCTGTCGCTGGCGAAATAGAGGGCGTCGCCGCTGGGAGAAAATGCAGGGAATCCGGTAGAAGCCCCGCTTGCGTTGTGAGGGAAGGGCACGGCGGTTGTCCAGTCGCCCTGATCGCTTACCTCTGCCAGGTATAGGGTAAGCTCTATACCGCTGGACGGGATAAGGCGGTTGCCGTCAATGAAATTATTTTGAGTAATGGCCACTAATTTGCCGTCGGGCGAGTAGGCGATGGGGCCTTCGTTGGAATGGTCGCCGAAACCGGCGTGGAGCGTCCGGGGGACTTCCAGAAATCCATTTTTATCGCGCTGGGTGATGAACAGACGATTGGCGCCGGTCGTGGAGGCGCCGCGGGCGTTGCGATTTTGGATATCCGTTCTGCCCGAAGCGTAAACTACCCAGTCCTTGTACAAAGCGACGCCAAAATCAGAAGAGGCCGTGTTGGCGTATTCGTTGGATACCTGATAGAGTAGGGGGGCTTTTGAATTGAGAGCAAAATCGCAGGCGTCGGCAAACTGCGTCCCCCGCGTCAGGAAATCAGGATACCCTTTGAGCCGATTGAACGCCTGTCGGGCCAATTCGTACCTGCCAAGTTCCTGCAAGGTCAGCCCATACTGAAAAATGACCATGGGGTTGACCTTATCCTGAGTGATGGCAGCCTGGTAGTAGGGTAAGGCTTTTTCCTGCTGACTGAGATGGCGGTAGCAGTCGGCAATTTTGCTGTTGGCCTCCAAATTTGAAGGATTCTTACTCAATACGTCCTGGTAGGATTTGACAGCCTCGCCAAAGGCTGATAATTCAAATTGCTTATTGGCACGCTTTAGCGCCGCCTGTGGAAAGACAGAGGCTATGAAAAACAAACTGAAAGCCGTAATTAAAACTGAAGTCTTTAAAATTTTCATCTGTATGATTGTTTAAGAAAGCGATTCGTAATAATGTTCACCTTAATATCCTTATCGTCTCAATTGAATAGGACGCTGATTTTTAGGTTTTGAAAAAAAATTAAGCCCATTTCTGAACCCAGGACTTAAAGACTCCTTAAACCCCTAAAAAAGCATAAAAATTATAGTATTACCCGCAATGTTTTAAATCCCTCTCTCCAGTTTTCAATGTCTGCGGGCATTTTTCTTTTAGAGTCTGGGTCGTTGGTGAAATAGCGCACAAAGTTCTCAGAGTCGGTTTCGTCATAGTCAAGGGTAGCGGCCCAGATGTGGTTTTGACGGTCAAAAATAATGATGGCCTCGTTGGAATTGAACAATCCCTGTACATAACCTGTGACGACTGTCCGGCCTGATTTATCCGTTGTGGATTGTACCAATTCCATGTTGAACGCAAAGAGTTCGTAAAATGCGTCGCCCGCCAACTCCTTAAATTCATCGTGTAACGCCTGGGTGGGGAATACGTCGTCGTCGCCCGAACCTACTTTCAGCGTTGGGGCAATATGGCGTTTCCGGCGCTCATACTGGCCGTCGGCATAGGCTCTGGCGCCAAAGCCGCAGGCAAAATTGGAGCTGGACTGATCCACCTGGATGAAGCTGTCCCTGTTGGTGAATTTCAGCACGCAAGGCTCGTCCATAAAATCAGCTTTATTAAAAATAGCCCTGTCTCCCTGAATGGCAGCCTGGCCGTCAATCGCGCCGTTGTGGCTTCCCCGAACGACGACCAGAGCGAAATCAAAGGCGTCTTTCGTGACATTGCCTATGAGCAGCCTGCCGCCGTCCCAGACGCCGTTCAGATGCCAGTTTCCGCTCCAATTGTCTTGTTCCACAGAGGGGGGAGAGGCGTAAAGCTCAAAGGGGAAACGCTTAGTCTCCTCTGCATTGCTCCAGGCGCCTGCCAGGGTGTCATAATTGCTCAGGTTGCCGCTAAACATGCCGGTTTCTTTGTCATTTAGATATTCGGAGATTTCGTAGCCGCCGTCGTTTCTCAACTCGCCGCTCAATTCGAAGAAGTCTTTTTTCCCCTGGCGCCAGTATCGCCCACTGAGGTAGCCGTCGCCCCAGTTGATCAGTATCGCTTCGATCGCCAGATTTCCATTGATGACTCCCGTGTATTTTTTGATGAAATAGTTATCCGGGTCTGATTCGACTCCGAGAGAATCGGCAACTGCGGGATTTTCATCGCCTGCGCCGGTATCGGAATGGTTGCTACAGGACCAGACGCCAAAGAGGGCGCCCAACAAAAGCCAATAAACAATTTTCATAATTAGAAATATTGCGAAGTCGTATTTTTTTGATTCCGACGCAAAGTTTTGCTTTCCGTGACACTTGGCAAAACAAGTTTTATACATTTACCCGATGGAAGGATCAGGTAATCAGCCTTTTGCTTTCCGGAAGCCCATCGGTTGGCGGGCGACAAAAAGCGCCAATCTGTCAAAACACAAGCACGAACGAAAAACTGTACCTATCTGATTCCCACATGCCCTATTTGATTATCCAAATGCTCATCCTGTTGTGCGGACCCTATCTGCTCGCAAAGCTGACTAAGCGGATGGGAACAGAAAACTGGCTCAGTCCGGTGGTCTGTTGCTATATCGTAGGCATCGGCCTGCGCAACCTGACTTCCTTCCCTTTGAATGATGCAGCGTCGGATATTTTTGTTCAAAGTTCCATCATTTTGGCTATTCCCCTTTTGCTGTACTCGACCGACCTACTGGGCTGGGTGCGGCTGGCGAAGAGCACCATCTTGGGTTTTGCCCTGCTTATGTTCAGCGTGATACTCAGCAGCCTGCTGTCCACCTGGCTATTCAGGGAGAAGCTGCCGGATATGGCAAATTTGGGCGGCATGCTGACGGCAGTCTATATTGGCGGGACGCCCAATCTAAATGCAGTGGGTCTCGCCTTAGGTGTGGAGCCGGAGCATGTCGTCATGCTGAATGCCGCCGAAATTTTCTGCGGCGGCATTTACCTACTCTTACTCACCTCGATAGCTCCCTGGTTTTTTGGATTGTTCCTGTCTGATTTTCAGGGAGAAAAGCACGCAGGGCAGGATGAGTTTTTGCCAAGAAACGGCATCGCCCTGGGAGATTTGTTAAAGGCTTTTGCCCTGACCATTTTCTTCGTCGCCTGCTCTGCCGGAATCATCTGGTTAGCGGCGGGCAATCTCGAAAAGCCCGGCCTAATCATTTTGCTCATCTCGGCCTTTGGGGTGGGAGCTTCTTTTTTTCCAAAAATCAGAGAGCTGCGCGGGTCTTACGAATCGGGTGAATATCTGCTGCTGATTTTTTCCATCGCTATTGGAATGATGGCCGACTTAGGGCAAATATTTTCCGAAGGCGGCGTCATGGTCGCTTTTGCGGGGCTGATTCTCGTCCTGGCTATTTCCTTTCACGTGGTTTTGTGCCGGATTTTCCGCATCGACAGGGATACCATGATTATCACTTCCACGGCGGGGATTTACGGCCCTCCTTTCATTGGCCAGGTGGCGGCGGTGATCAAAAACCGTTCTTTGGTCTTTTCGGGGATTGCCACGGGTTTAGTGGGGATTGCTGTGGCTAATTTTATCGGTGTGGCTCTGGCTAAGCTTCTGTCCCGTTTCTTTTAGCGGCGGAAGGTTCATCCAGGCGGCGGTATTTCCGGCAGGCTTCACGGATTTTTTCCTTTTTCCTTTCCCTTTCCCCCTTTTCTTTTTTTTAAAAAAAATAATTCAATGCCGTTTTGGGATGGCCTTAAAAAACACAGGCTACGCTTCTTTCTGCCCGCTCTTTTTTTTCAAAAAAAACCGGCGTGGAGAAGCGCAACCTTGTTAACTGCGTGGTCATTTGGAAAAAAAGTGGTGTCAGGATTGACAACAGTGGGGGTTAATTCCTCACGACCCGCTTAATAATGTGTTGGTCTCCGGCGCTGATTTTTAGAAAATACAAGCCAGCCGGGACAGCGCTCAAATCCAGTTCCTGGTGGAAGAATTCAGCGTCCAGTCTTTCATTGGCCTGCCAGACCAGTTGACCCAATGCGTCGTACAACAGCAAATTGAGCGTTGAGTGGGGCGCATTTTTAAAAGAAATCCATATAAACCCGGAAGTAGGATTGGGGTAAATTTTTAGCGTAGCGTCTATAGTCGCCGCCTGGTCTGCATCGGAGAGGGCGCAGAGGTAATTCGGATTGTAGGCAGCTCCGAGGTTGAACGAGTTGGCGCAGCCGGTGGCGTTGTCTGTCACTTCGAGGCTGAACAGATAGACGCCCGGCTCGGTGATACAATAGGTTTCGGTAGTGGCTTCGGGGATAGGCTCTCCGTCCTGGAACCATTGCAGGCTGTAGTCCCCGGGCAGTATGACGGAACTCAACAGCGTCAGTTGATTGCCGATAGCCTGGAAGGCCGGTGTCTGTGGGAGTTGCAAGACGTTCACGCTGACAGGCTCCGACTGAGACTTGCAGCCGACGGCGCTGGAATATTGCACCCGGTAATTGCCGGCCTCGGACACGAGGAGGGTGCTGGAAATCTCGCCGAAAAGGAGGCTGGTGTCCTGATACCATTGCAGGTTTTCAAAATAGTTGACGGTTTCTAATTCTACTTTGCTGCCCGCACAAATGCCGACGACTCCTTCCGGCTCGACGACCGGAGGCTCCGGAATGGGATAGACCGTCACCTGACCGGAAGACTCGACCACGCTGACGGGGTGGATGATGTCAACCGCTACTTCCAGCTCGCCGCTGACCAAAGTACCGGCGGTGTATTTGGTGAAGTACACGAAGCCGCAGCTCTCGTCTCCGAAAGTGTCTTCGTCCCGAACTTCAATCCCGAAGGTACCGTTGGGCAGCATCAGATTGACGTTGAAGATGGCGGGATAGGAGGTATTGCTGAGGACAGAAGTCTGGAGCAAAAGGTTGTTGTCCTGATCCTTTATTCGGAGATAGAGATCGGGATTGGGACTGAAAATCGGCGGTAATCCGATATCGGTGCAGGGAGAATTGAGCACCCTCACGGTCGTCAGTTGGTAGCCGAAGGTGTCTATGGTCGCCTGAAAGCTGACATCGTAAACTCCCGGCGCGCTGTAGGTCTGCTCTCCTGGGTTTTCGGAAGTGGAAGTCTGGCCGTTGCCGAAATCCCAGAGATAGCTGTAGCCGCTCTGCCCGTTGGCGGGGATATTATTTTCAAACTGTACGGTCACTTTGCCGCAACCGGAATTGTTTTCCATGGAAAACCCGTCGTTGTTGCTGACGGCGGGCGCGATGTAAATCGGGAAGCTAAAGGTGGTGGACTGCGTGATGAGGGACACCTCGGCGGTGACGAATACCTGCACCTCGTAAAGACCGGGCAGGAGCGGCGTGCCGCAGAATTTGACGCAGCCATCGGTTTCGCTTTGAGTGTTGAAGCTAAACTTATTCGGCTCCCAGCTCAGACCCGGCGGCACATTGAACAATGCGACGATGTTGACCTTGCTGATGTTGAGTCCCGGCGGGGTGCTTGGATCCATGGCGTTGACGGGCGTGGTCGTCTTAGGCATTCTAAAGTGCAGATCGCCGTCGTAATACTGGCCAGCCACTCCATCGGGGGCGGCGCCTAAGTAGATGGTGTCTTCCGGCAGCGGCGGCAGGCTGACGACGCAACCCGGACAGCCGGACTGCGCGACGAGCGACGAGGTAGAAAACAGAGCCATGAAGCCGGCGAGAACCATACAGGGTAGGTAATGGCGTTTCAACATGAAAATGATTTTTATAAAAAAAGAGGATTTAAAAATTCCGAAACCGGAGTGAGTTTCGGGTGTTTTTTGCCGACAGGGTATCGTCAGGTGTGAAGCTATTGACGCAAAGCTAAGCCATAGAAGCAGGTATTTTTATTTTTCCATAAAAATTCCTCTTCGGAAGAAAATTCGGCGGGAATCCCCTTCGAAGAAATCCAATGGAAACTCCTTTTTGAGTTCCCCTGCGGGAAAGCTCCGGCGGGAGTAATTCGGCGGAAATTTTCTTTGGAAAAAATTACCCGCAGGAAACTCTGCCGAATTGCTTACGACCCCCGCTGAATACCAGAATAACAGTAGTTTTGGGAAAATTTTGAACTGAAAAATGAATGGCGGGCCGGCGGCTTTGGGAAGAGCGGTTTTTTTGAAAATCAACCCATGGCTGACGGGAGACGCTGTTCAATTGTCAGGCTCAAAATGCTACTCCACCAAACGGAAGTTATTTCATCGGATGAATGGTGCGGAGGTTTGTGGATAATTACCTGATAGCTATATAGTTTCCGTTTTATGAATATAGAGCAAAAAGCGGGGGTTCTCTGGAACAGGAGTTTTATTGCTGCAAGCATCGCCTACCTGTTTTCTACCTGCGCTTTTTATTTATTCCTTCCCACCATTCCATTGTATTTGTCGGGTGTGCTGCATGTCGAAGAGTCGAGAATAGGAATCGTGCTTTCCTCCTATGTAATCGCCCTGTTTTTCGTCCGGCCATTTTCGGGTTATTTAGTGGACAATACCCCCCGGAAACTACTGTACCTGATCAGCACGATATGTTTTATCGCCACATTTTTGGGCTATTATTTTGCCGCCACCGTGTTGTTCTTTGTGGTACTGCGGTTCGTGCATGGCATATTCTGGGCCGTGGCCTCGGTGTCCGCCAATACGGTAGCTATTGACGTCATCCCCTCTGCCAGACGCTCGGAGGGGATTGGATATTTCGGCGTCAACAGCAATGTGGCCATGGCCATCGCTCCGTTTATAGGCGTACATATTTACAAGAGCTATGGCTTTAGCGCCTTAGTGACTGCTGCCTTAACCCTGGGAGTATTGGCTATTTTGACAATTGCGCTCATCCATCCTCCAGAAAGAGAAAAATCGGTGGAAGCCTGTAAACAGCCCATGTCCTTTGACCGGTTTATCTTAGTCAATGCCCTGCCTATATTGTTCAACCAGCTTTTCCTGGCTTTTGGGTGGGGCGCTCTGATGGCCTATGCCGTTCTCTACGGCGAGCATTTAGGCATCAAAAACCCGGGCTATTTCTTCCTGTTCTTAGCTGGCGGGGTCGTCTTTTCCAGACTGTTCTCAGGCCGGATGGTGGACAGGGGATACATGCACAGGGTAGCCGTCATTTCCCTGCTGATCATCTCGCCCGGATTCTTTTTCTTTTCTGCTATTCACAGCTTTGCGGCATTTAACGCCTCCGCCTTAGTGATGGGCGTCGGCTTCGGACTGATACTCCCCGCCCTGCAAACGATATATGTGAACATGACCACCGCAGCCCGCAGGGGAACCGCCAACTCTACCTACCTCATAGGCTTCGACTTAGGAGTGGGCATAGGAATGCTGATCGGAGGAAATATAGCTCAACATTTCAGCGGCTTTAGCTCCCTCTATTTTGTGAGCGGCATTCTATCCGTCATCGCCCTGCTATTGTATATCTTCAATTCCAAAGGGGTATATGAAAGGCATAAGATTAAGTAACTCGCCCTCCTTGTCCTGCCCCCCGAATTACGGTACCACTTCAAAGCAGAAATTAAGATTCAATATTTCAAAGCTGGCGGGTATTTGGCTTCCCCGCATTTTCCTAATCTTATCCGGCGTTTCCACCAGTTCCCCCATCAGGCTCCCACCGATACCTGGAATCAAAACTGATGCACATACCCAAACACCGGGACAAAATAGCTATAGTCGTTTTCCTGAAAAAGAGAAAGCCCGAAGTCAATACGATGCCTGGCATTGAACCAGCTCGCGCCGAGTAAGCCGACGGCCAGTCTGTCGGGGCTATCCCAAACCTCTTCCTCCTTCACCTGGAAAAGCATGTACTCGCCGAAGAAGCGCCATTGATTAGCGGCGCGTACCGAGCCGCCTAAATTGAAATTGGTCAGGGGCTGGCTATTCGTAGCGGCGCCTTTTCCAAAGCTGAAACTGAGGTAGTTTTCCGGCGTGCCGACTGTCAGCGCGGCGTAGCCTACTGCGGCGCCCATCGTCTCTTCATCTATGGTGTAAGCTCCGAACAACTGGCCGCCGATGCCGGCGTGCAGGTATGGGCTGATATCTAAGCCGGCTTTCGCTTTCAGGGCGCCTATGGTTCCGGCAATGAAAGGGACGAGACTCACTCCGATAGAGATATGCTCGGAAGCGCCGTAGTCTATGCTGTTGTAAAAGAGCATCAGATTTTGGTACTGTGATTTCTTTTTTTGAGGCAGGAAGGCGGAAGGACTGAAGAAGAGCTTGTTGGCGCTCCAATATTCCACTTCTTCATTCCGGAGTTTTGAGGTCGGCGCATTGGCTCTTTCTTCCATTTTGATTTGGCGGATTTCTTTTAAACTAAACTTTAAGGGGGCGCCATTTTCCATTTCAAAATAGACGATGCCATTCCCATAGCTCAGCAGTTGCCCGTAAAACTGATCGCCGCGCTTAGTTTTTAGTACGTGGATGATTTTGCTCCTGCCGCTGTGCCGGCTGATGGGCTGGCTGACCAATTCCACCGAATCAATATTTTCCCAATAATAATATTGCCCTGGCGACAGCCTGAGCGAACGACTGTCGCTTCGAGTGACTTGGCCGGAAGTTTTATCGCCGTTGGCCAGACTAATCAAATAGATGAAACTGATGCGGGCGATGGAGTCCGGCTCTTCCCCTGCAGTTGGCTGCCCGGGATTTACTTCGATGAGGGAAACTTCTGCGAGCGGGAAAGTGAGCGGGATGTCGTCTTTAAATAAAAAACTCAGCTTCTCAGTATCGTAGCCGATTACCCGCCCCTGAAGGCGATCGCCCTTGGTCGTGTGGAGGATGTGCACCTGCGTCGTATCGCCGAGGCGCAGGTCGCCCTTGATTTTTACCTGTGAAAATGCCAGGCCGGCGAAGAGCAAAAGAAAGAAGCTGATATAGTAGCGCAGGTGGTTCATCATTTTTGACTTTAGACTTTGAGACCCTGACCTCTCCTGCAGGTTTAGGCCTTCTAAGTGATGGTAATGCAAGACAAGATAGTTTTTCAAAATGGTTGGCGGTTTTTAAAACATTCAGGTAAGATAAATGGGATTAGAAGTTTAGCCATTTCTTTTTTCCAAAAATAGTCGAATGTTTTGCTCTATCCTGTGGGCGATGCCCGCCGTGTCAAATCGCTCGAAGGGCTTTCCCGTCAGCAGCTCGTACAATTCTATGTAGCGCTCCGACACCTCTTCTATAAAGACGTCGGTCATGCCGGGCATGATGTCCTCGCGTCGTCCCTGAAAGCCCTGCGCCATGAGCCACTCCCTGACAAATTCTTTGGAGAGCTGCTTTTGTCCCAGCCCCTGCGCCTGCCGCTCTTCATAGCCTTCTAAGTAAAAATAGCGGGAACTGTCCGGCGTGTGGATTTCGTCAATGAGATAGACGAGACCGTCTTTTTTTCCAAATTCATATTTTGTATCAACTAAAATGAGTCCCCGTTCGGCGGCCATCCGGGTTCCCCGCTCGAAGAGTGCGTAGGTGTATTTCTCCAAAAGGGCGTAATCTTCGGCGCCGACGATACCACGGGCGACGATGTCTTCCCGTGAAATATCTTCGTCGTGGCCTTCCTCCTCTTTCGTCGCCGGCGTGATGATGGGCCGGGGAAACCGGTCGTGTTCTTTCATGCCTTCGGGCAGCGGCACGCCGCAGAGTTCCCGCTTTCCGGCCTGGTAAGTGCGCCAGGCATGGCCGGTCAGGTAACCCCTGACTACCATCTCTACCCGAAACGGCTCGCAGCGATGTCCTACGGCCACGTTGGGGTCGGGAGTGGCAATCAGCCAGTTGGGGCAGATATCCCGGGTAGCTTCGAGAAAATGGGCGGCTATCTGGTTCAGCGCCTGTCCTTTGTAAGGAATGGGCCGGGGCAAAATATAGTCGAATGCTGAAATGCGGTCGGTGGCGACCATGACCAATAAATTCCCCACAGGGTACACATCCCGGACTTTGCCGCGATAGACTTTGCTCTGACCGGGGAAGTGGAAATCGGTGCGGCTGACGCAGCGTTTTTCAATGGAAATCATCGTGGTAAAAAATTGCTGTTTTGGAATTTGAACAAAAGTAAAAGCATTTTCCATTCTTTCTTAAAAAGCAAAAGCCCACAGATAACGCTGCGGGCTTTTGCTTTTAGTTACAACAAAACTGCGGCTTACATATCCTTTACCGAATTGCGGTCGGCGATGATGTCTTTCAGTTCTTTCAGCATTTCGTACTGGTGAGGCGCCACCCGTTTGATGGCTTCTTTCACGGCGACGAAGGTTCCTTTCTCCATGATGTCCGCTCCCATCTGCCTGATTTGGTCTTTTACAAATTGCATGTCTTCTAAGAGGAGAGATTTGAGAGAGGGGATATCGTACCAGTCGCCTTCTATGGCAAAACCTTCCTGCACTTTTCCGTCGGCCTGTTCAACCGGGTCGAGCTGGATACATTTTCCATCCTGCTCCAGCGGCAGAGCCTGTACTTTCGAGGCGTTCCTCTGTGGCAATTGCCATTTCCCATCGTCGGGACTGTTGTTCAGCATAAATACTTCGAGGCCTTTTTCCCGAATCCGATAGATGATTAAACTCGCTGTCTTTGAAATTTCCATAATCTAAATGCTCTTTAAATCTGCGCGAAGGGTGCAAAAGTAGTCAGGTTTTTGGACTCCTCAAATTTTTAATTTTCCATACAGCCGGTGAGGAACGGCTGAACGGCAGGGGATAAATTCTTATTTCTATTTCAAAATGGGGGACTCAGGTTCCTCTGAAATTCGGAGAAAAGAAAAAAAATCAGAGAAGTCTGCATATTCCTTTTTAAAAGATGATAAATCTAACGACAAATGGAATCTGAATGATTCCCATGTTTATAACAGTTAATGTTCCGGCTATATCCGACCCCATCGGGGTTGCGCTCATCACCGCCGAATCTTTTTCTATAAAAAAATCTGCGTAAATCTGCGGGAAACCCTCCCGGTCAGAACCCCCGGAACCTGTCCTGATAACCCTTCTGATAAGGAATGTTGATGAAGTCCAATCTACCGGGTTTCACGCGGATATAGAAATTGTAAGTGTGATAAGTCGGCTGCCAGCTAAGCCCCATGATCCAGCAGTGCAGATCCCGATTAAAAGAAAAATCGGGGTAGGTGATGCGTTTGGAAATGAAGTCGTATCCGAAGTTCCCGACGCCGATACTCCAGTTGGGCGTGAGCTGGATGCTGCCGCTGGAATAGACGGAGTTGGTCGAAATGACAACGGTGTCCCTTCTGCTTTTCAGGTTGTACGCTCGCTGGATAGAGATACTGTGGGCAATGCGGAAGTTCTCGAACAGGCTGAGCAAATCCTGGTCTTCCAGGAGATTGCCGCCTTCGCCCTCGCTTTTGCGCGGGGTATTGGCCGCCCGCTGATCGGTGTTGACGCCCTTTATCAAATCCCGGAGCCGGGCCACCGTGATATTGCTGTTCAGGCTGGCGTTCCAGGAGGCGAGGCGCAGCGGTCTTTTTTCTGTGTCGTACAAAAAGCGGTTGATGCGGGCGCCGGTCGCTCTGTTGAAGTCGTAGGGGTCTAAGACGATGCCGACCCTCAGCGAGCTGATTCCGTTGAACAGGTTGGTGTTCCCGCTGATGTTGACAAGGCTCCATTGCAGGGTGTCGGCTGCCATGTTGTAATTGCCGGTGACGGAGATGGAGTTGAACAGTTTGACATTTTTAAAGGTGGAATCCCTTTTGGAAAAAACCTTCGCCTCGAACTGATTGCCAAATCCATAGTTCAGGGTCATTTGCCGACCAGTAGCGGGTGGGCGGTCAAACCCGGAGATATTGTTGTTTTCAAAAACATCGTATAGGAGCAACTCGTCATTGCGCAAATCCTTGCGGACGGATTTGAAATAGCCCCAGTCGGGATTGGTGTAGTCGGGCGTGTAATTGACGCCCATAGTCGGCGTGATAACATGCCGGAGACCGCGCAGTTTCCCCCGCTTGAAAAGTAGGGTTCCAAATATTTTGGTGCTCATGCTCACCCCTGCATTGTAGCTGCGGTAGGGTTTGAAGCCGGCATGTTCAATGTCGTTGATTTGCCCGAATTTCAAAGTGTCGTTTTTGACTTGCGGAGGCTCGTCCCCGCCCGGACTGGGGATGGTGTCTAACTTGATGACCGGCGTAGGGTCAAATTCCTTGTTCACCGTTTTGAAATACCAGACTTCTTTGTAGTTGGCGGAAGGAGATACGGTGAAATATTTAAGTAAATTAAAACTGGTGGAGGTGTTGATATTGTGGCGCACGCCAAATTTGGCGTCGTCTAAGGTTTGGCGGGAAAACAGCGTAGTGTCGGTGGTCGTAAAACTGTTTTTAGCTTCGGAAGTGTAGCGCATTTGCACCCGTTCATACCAGCGCTCCCCGCCTGTTTTTATTTTTCTTTTAAAAGGATAAAGGGTCTGCGTCTGAAAATTCACCACGGGAAAGCTGATAGTCATCTCTCTGGTAATGGTGTTTTGGGAGTGACTGAAACTGGCGCTGAGGTCGAAGGGCTTGTCAAAGCGCTGATTGAAATTCATGTTGGAAGAAATGGTGCTCGACAATCTCGACTGGGCGTCTGTCAGGTTCTGGCGCTGGTAATCGCTCGTCTGGAAATTGATTTGCCCGCCTAAACTGTGGTATGGGTGCGCTTTAGCATCCTGGTTATGTACCCATTTGAGGCTGAGCGAAGGGTTGAACTGAGGAATTCCTTTTACCTCGGTGCGCAGGTAAGACACGTTGACGGAAGCCGAGCCATTATACTTATAGCGCTTCTTGTACCTCGCATCGGCGTGGATGCGGAAGGTTCCCTTCAGGTATATGTCGCCCGTGAGCGAGAGATCCCAATACTCGCCCATGGGAAGGTACCAGCCGACCCTTTCCAGGCCAAAGCCCCAGTTGTCCGAATATTCGTAGCCCTGTGGAAAAATGAGACCCGTGCGCTGGCCGAGTTTCAGCGGGAAAAAGGCAAAGGGCAGCCAGATAGGAGTCGGCACGTCGCCGATGACTAAATTGCTGGGGCCGACAACGGCTACCTTATCCTGTACGATTTTCTGTTTGCTGCTCCGGATGCCGAAGTGAGGATGATCCAGCTCGCAGGTAGAGAAAATAGCGTTGCGGTTGTAGATGACGGTTTGTTTGGTGGTGTCTTTGCCCGCTCCGACGAATTTGCCCTTTTCGCCCACTATGTTCATGCCCTCTTGCATGGACTGACCTTCGGAAAAGATGCCTTTAAAAGTTTTAAAATTGTATTTCAACCGGAAGGCGTAAAAATCCTGGCTGCCCTGATTGAAATGCGGCTTGCCGACCCATTCGCCGAGAGAGTTCTGCCTTCCTTCTGCCAGAATGATGCTTTCCTTCCAGTCAATCATCATGTAATCCGCCGTGATGGTCATGTCCTGGAATTTCACTTCCGCCTGCCCGTAGAGGTGGATTTGGTTGTTTTTTATGTCGAAATACATGGAGTCGTGTGCGGAATAATCCACTTCTTCTTCTAAGGCGTCGGGCGAAATGCGCACGCTGTCCCAGTTGACGGGCTTCCCCGCGCCGACTTCGGAAGGCTGGGTTTTCAGGCTGCCAGGGCCGACAGAGATACGGAGACTGTCTGCGCCGGTGGTGTCGGGCTGCACGGCAGGTCTGATCTGCGAGAGGGCAGTATATGCGCTAAGCATTAATAATGAAATAATTGTAATTACCTTTGCTCGCAAATTGTGGACTGAAGTTTGAATTGAGACCGGGAAAATTTGTGCAATTCTGCTTATCTCCCCCGGTGTGATTTTGTGAAAATGCCGCTTAACCTAATGGCAATTGATATCCACGGCAACGACGACCACACAGGTACTGACACCTGATTTTTTAAAAAGCGGCTCTCTGCCCGTACAAAACCCAACTTGAATATCCCTCGTATTTTTACCCTTTCGTTTAACCATGAAAAAGGCTGTTTTATCCTTCGTATTATTTCTTTTTATACCTGCTCCCTCTGAAGCGACGCAGACTGATACCCCTGCTTTTGCGAAAGCGGGCAAATTTATCAAAGCTACCCTAATCTCCGAAGATGCGCTAAGCTTCTGCTTTCAGGATTCCCTGTCCCTGCCGGAATCCGCCAGAAAAAAAAAGGGAAGTTTTAAAATAAAAACGGTCGTCATTGACCCTGGACATGGCGGCCATGATCCGGGAACCAGCGGCGCCAATTCAAAAGAAAAGCATAACTGCTTAGCCATTGGAAGGTACTTAGCTTATAACCTGATAACCAACTACCCGGATCTGAACGTCATCATGACCCGCACCACGGATGTTTTTATTCCTCTGAATGAACGTGCAGCTATCGCTACTCGCAGCCACGCCGACCTGTTTATTTCCATCCACTGCAATTTTATTCCCAATGCCAGCCAGGTTCACGGCGTGGAGACTTATGTCTTGGGAATGCACGCTACCCAGGAAAACTTAGAGGTGGCCAAACGGGAGAATGAGTCCATTCTTTACGAGGATAACTACGAAGAAACCTATGGCTACGACCCCAATTCCCCAGAGGCGCACATTATGTTTTCTATGTTCCAGAATGCCTTTATCGAGCAGAGTATCCTCTTTGCCCAAAAGGTTCAAAACAATATGTCCTCCGAAGCCGGTCGCAAAGACAGGAAGGTGAAGCAGGCGGGTTTTCTGGTATTGCGCCACGCCACCATGCCCAGCGTTTTAGTAGAGGCAGGCTACCTGAGCAATAGCGCTGAGGAGAATTTTATCCGCTCCAAAAAGGGGCAGAAAGCTATCGCTAATTCCCTGCTCACCGCTTTCCAAGATTACAAGGCCGAAGCGGAAGGAAGCGAGCGATTGGCTCAACTGATCAAATTAGACTCCGATAAAGACGAGGACGACAAAGTCAGTCTCACCCTGTCCGAAATGACTTCCCCAGGCAGGAATAGTGTAAAACCGACCCCTCCCCGGGAAGTCGCAGAAACTGCAAATAACTCTGCCGGAAAAAAGACCAACACTCCGCCGTCTAATGAAGTAAATACTCCGCCACCGCCTTTGACGAATGTTTCTACATCGGCTCCGGCGCCTCCTCCCACAACCGACGTAGGATCGATCGCCGCTAATAATAATCCTCCGAAAACGAGGAGCGCCATAGTGCCGGAGCAGCCGATCAATGCCATACCCGTCGGCGCCATCAAAACGGGCTGGACCAATAAAGTAGAGTATCGGGTGCAATTGGCAGCCTCTCCCAGCCGGATGGATACTTCCAAAGGAAAATGGACCAACGTCAATTATTTCGTGGAGGAGATACAGGAAAACAACCTGTTCAAATACCAGGTTAGGTATTTTGAAACGCAGGATGAAGCCAACGAGGCAAAACAGAAACTGCGCTCCATGGGTTTTAATGACGCCTTTTCGACAGCCTATCGGAACGGCCAGCGATTAGCCCCCGGTCAGGTGGAAAATTGATCTTCCGGTCTATGGCGTCAAATGCTCGCACTGATTATTCACTCAGAATTTTTTGAGAACAACCAGAATGAAATTTTTGCCCTTCTGAAGCCGGGCTTGCCCTCAAAAGTTACCTTTGTGCCCTTTTGAACGCAGCAGGGCTTTTTTTACACCATCAACACAATCATTTTTTTCATGCGTAAAGAATCTAAGATTGCCATCTTCGCCATCATCACTCTCGCCCTCGCTATCTGGGGCTACAAGTATTTGAGCGGGTTTAATATCTTCAGTCCTAAATTAGTGGTTTACGCCTCCTTTGAGCGCATTGACGGCCTGCGCATTTCTACGCCGGTCTATATTCACGGAATGCAAGTCGGCTTAGTGGCGGGCTTTGCTCAGAAGGAAGGTGATATCCAAAAGATTACAGTCGAAATGAACTTAGACACTGATACCAAACTACCCTCCGACACTAAGGCGGAACTAGTGTCCACCGGCATGATGGGCGGCTCGGCGGTCAATCTGGTTTTTGACAATCCCTGCTCGGGGGATAACTGCCTGGGTAAAGGCGCTCATATTCCCGGTATATTCAAAGGAATGTTGGCTTCCTTCGCCACGCCCGACGAGGTGAGGACATACGTGGAGGAGCTGAGTAAAGGCCTGAATACCGTCCTCGATACGCTGTCTGTACGCCTTTCACAAAGCGAAGCAATACAATCCAGCGTTCGCGACGCCCGCAGCATTTTGACCAATCTGCGCACGACCACCGACAGGCTTGACAAGGTCATGGCTACTTCTTCCGGCGCTATTCAAAACAGCCTGAGCCATATTGAGTCCATCACGGGCAATCTCCAGCAAAGCAACGGACAAATCACCTCCATCCTCGCCAACATGGACGCCCTCTCCGGCGACCTGAAAGAGGCCGACGTGAAAAAACTCATCGCCGAAACGAGAACGACCATCGAAAAACTACAGGGAACCTTAGCCACTTCCGATCAGGCCATTGCCGACTTAGGCAATTCACTCAAAAAGATGAACAATGGAGAAGGCGCTTTCGGCATGTTGCTGAATGACAAAGAGTTCGCAGAAAACTTAGACCAGACTTTCAAAAACTTAGACCTGCTCATGCGCGACCTGCGCCTGCACCCGGAGCGCTACCGCCGCATTTTATCCAAAAAGAAAATGCCTTACCAGTACGAGGCATTAGAGGACGACCCGGCTTTCCAGAAAAATTGAACGACTGAAATGCTCTCCTGAGGTTTTTTTAAATTTTTTTAAAAAATCGGAGTAAATACGGATTGATTTCCACCTTTGGCCTTAGTCATCTGCGCCCATTGGCGGGAGCCTTGCCTGTTACTTTTTTCCAAATAACTCTTTTAATTTTTTCAAAAGACGCAGCAGTTTCAGGTTCAGGGACTTGTTGGCGCTGAAAAAGATGCCGTTGATGACGATCCAATCTTCCTGCCTTTTAATGGTCTTTAAATTTTTGTAATAAACCCGCTGTTTCTTTTCAAAAGGCATTTTCCAATAGATGCAGTCGCGAGTCATGGCGAAGCCTTCTTTGCAGGAACCCAGCATGGACAAATCGCAGATGAGATAGATCGGCTCTCCTTTTTTTGGAAAAAGAAAGGACTGGGCCGCATTTTTCAGTTTTGGAGCCGGCATAGTCACTAAGTTGACGAAGTAGGTTTCGTTTTCCTGTTCGAGGTTGAGATAGTCGGAAATCATGGCGCCCAGATCTATTTCTTTCGCAGGCGCGCTTTGCCAGCGCAGGATTTTCTCCGAAAAATATGCCTCGTTCAGATCCTCGCAATAGCGGATGATGAAGTAGTCCAACAGTTCTTCGATGGCCTTATTGATCAGCGCTGCATTTTCGCCTTTGTCGGTTTCCGTCCGGTGGATTTGTTCGGCCAAAAGCCGGATGCGGTGTTGAACGCTGTCTTTGAAATCGCTCTGATAAAAGCGGTCTATATAGGCATTGTGAAGGGCGGCCTTGTGCTCCTCAACCAGTCTTCGTTCAAAGGCGATGCTAAACCGGTCGGCGATGGATTGCTCCGATTCATTTTCCAGCGAATCGGCAAAGAGGTTTTTGGCGCCGTCGCCGGAGGCTTTCTTTTTTTTCACAAATCGAAATCCACAGTTGGCACAGACGTCGGCGTGCAGGTCGGTTTCTTCCCCACAGGAAGGGCAGGTAATCGTCTCTTCAATGACCTGCGTCCCACAAAATGGGCAGGTACGGGCATCGTCGGGAATATGTCTCTGGCAGGCTCGGCAGTTTCGCATAGCATTTAATGGTCTTTTTTCCCTCAGTCATGGGAGTGGCGGGAATGGCTGTATTCCCTTTGCGAAGATAGGGAAAAGCTGAATGGAGCTATTGCAGGAGTCGCAACTATTTAGGCGGAGGCGCCTTTCTCAGCCGCTGGCTTTCCCGCTGATTTAAACAGATTTCCTCGTAGGTGATGGACGACGTAGGAGAAAATCAGCCCGAATTTACTTCAGACCTGACCGCAGATTTTATTTTAAAAAAGATTCATCCCTTTTCATTTTTCATTTTTCATTTTTCACTTTCCTCTTTTCACTTTCCTCTTTTCACTTTTCCCTTTTCATTAAAAGAGTCAATTTTCCCAAACCAGACGGATAAGCTTAAATTTGTCCTTGAAAAAAACAGGAGATGGAACATTCAGAAAAAGAGGCGTCGTATAGCGAGTACAACGACAATTTTAAGTATCACCCTTACAACGTGATGTTGTTCATGGTGCTGGCCATCATCACGGCTTTGTTTATGGCCATTTCAGTCGCCTTTATTTACACCAGAATTCAGAGCGGAGTGGCCGCCATCAACATTCCCATCCTCTTTGTTTTCAATACCTTCATTTTGCTGGCCTGTAGTTACGCCATGCACCGGGCGAGGGCGGCTTATCGGAGCGACGATACCGCTGCCTACCACAATATGCTGAAGTTGACGATTTGGCTGACCTTCTTCTTTCTGGCCATGCAGTTGCTCGCCTGGTATCAGTTGTTTTCGAGGAATATCTTTGTGCAGACGGACAACGCAGCGGGCTATCTGTACGTGCTGTCGTTTTTGCACTTTGCCCACGTCATTGCGGGATTGCCCTTTCTGATGCTCTTTTTCAGTGCCGCCAAGCGTCTGATGATAGAGCCCGTTTCGGAGCTGGCCTATTTCTCCGATCCAGAGAAGCGGCTCCGGCTGCGCCTTTTGTCCATTTACTGGCACTTCCTCGACGCCCTTTGGATTTTCTTGGTGCTCTTTCTCTTTGCCAACCAATTGGCGACGCCCTGAAAATTTTTTTCGCCTTTCAACCGTTTCTTCCAATATTTTCAAACAAACCCTCACAGAAAATGAAAAGTTACCTTCCACTTTTGCTGGCTCTCCTGCTGCTCGCAAGCTGCCAGAGCGATAAGCAACTCAAAAAAAACTTTGCCGGTACTTACGAAGCGACTATCCGCCTTCCGCAGGCTGAGGAGGACGCTAAAGATTTCAAAAAGGAGATGGAGAAAAACATCCGGGAAACCAAAGATGATATCCATCAGAAATTAGAGGAGACCCGGCAAGAGCTGGATGATGAACTCGGCGACAATAATAAGTTGAGAAACGCCCTCAGAAATTTTACAGATAATATGGGGAATTTAGTGGAGAGCCTGACCGACTTAGGGGGGAGTTTGGGCGATTTGGGCGCCGGACTGAAGAGCGGCCTTTTGGAAGGCCTCCATTTCAAAGTTACCTTCAGCCAGGACGGAGAAGTGATTTTTGGAGAAAAGAAAAGAATCCGCATCGGCAGCGATACCGGCAAATGGGATATCGTGGACGGCAAATTCTACCTCTGGGAAGACGGCGAAAACAACCGCCCTTACGAAATGAAAAACCTGGGAAAGGGCAAATGGGATCTGGTTGGGGAAAAGGTCATTTTCCACATAGAAAGAGTAGAGGATTGAATTTCTCAGAGCAATTGGCCGCCGCCTCAGCTTTTATGCGTCAGCCTGTGATAAGTCTCCGCCCGCAGCAGATTCCAGCCGGCTAACTGGAAATACTCGCCATAAAAATCGGGAATGTACATGCGGTCTTCCACATTGGGAATCGTAAAATAAAGCTCCGGATCGAGCAGGGTATCGTCCCCCGGCTGACTCAGGTCAATAACGTAGCGATTGGGTCTGGAGCCTCGCGCTACGCTGCGCAATTCCATGGGCAGTAGCCGGAGCGGGTCGGCAGGATTGAAAATGCCCAGACCTTGTTCCCGCGCCTGTGCGACCGCCTGCCTGGCTTCATTTAATTTAGTAGCTCTTTCGACGATCTTCCAAAAGCGCTCCGGCCTGATGATGTCTGTCCCAAAGGGATTGGAAAAGCCTAAGAACGGATTCACATTTGGGAAAATGAAATAGGGCGCTGCGGAGCCGTTTTCCAACTGGCGTTGGTTGTAATCCTTTTCAGTCGTGGGAATTGTTTCGCCCTCGTAGTTGTCGCGGTGAGGGCGAAGGAAGCAGAGCAGGCGACCGTAGGAGTCTAAAAACTCAAAGGCATAGACCTGGAAGAAGTAGAAATATTCACCCTTTTGGCCGGTCAGTGCGAAGTCGTTTTTGACCTCGCTTTGCAACAACTTACGGCCATTGTCGGCGTGGCGATATTGATTCTGACCAACGTCTGTGCCGTCGCCTATTTTTTCTCTCAGATAATTGTAGAGCGGTTTACTCAAAACCGACAACTTCTTTTCTAAGTCAGGCCCCGTAAAAAACTCGGTCCACAACTCGTTTTTGAGGCTTCTGAACCCCTTCCCGCCAGGGAACAGATAAGAAATTTCAGCAGTGTCGATCCCCAGAAAGCGGACGCCGAAATTGTCGGGAGAACTGACGCTGATGGTGTCTCCGTCGTGAGTAGCTTCTGCCGGCGAGGCCATGCGGTTGGCCCTGGTGGCAAATCTGGTGCGGCCATATTTGAAGCCCGCACTCGTTACATTAAACATACCTTTAACAGCCATATCAAATGGATTTAATTTTTAAAAAAAATCTGTGTAAAATCTGTGAAAAATCAGCGAAGTCAGCGGAAAACCCCACGCCGGGAATTACTCCTCTGCAAAATACTCCCCCGCAAAGACCCGCTCCGCCGGTCCGCACAGCCAGACATCCCGAAAGCCGCCTTTCCCGTCCGGGACAAAGCGCACTTTCAAATGCCCGCCTTTGGTGACAATGGGAACCTCGTGTACAGAAGGGTAGGCTCCTGTCAGGTACCAACAAAGCGCCGCAGCTGCGACGCCCGTCCCACAAGACAAAGTTTCGGCTTCAACGCCCCGTTCGTAGGTGGCGACGATTAGCCCTTCTCCTTCGGATTCTTCTACGAAATTGACGTTGATGCCTTCCCTGTGGAAACGGTCGCTGTAGCGGATGGCCTGTCCGACCTCTACGATGTCTATATCGCTGACGTCCTCGACGAAGATGACGTAGTGCGGCGAACCGGTGTCCATGATGAAATAACCCTCGCCATGCTCCGCCCCCGATACATCGGACATTTTCAATTCTACCCAGTTGCTTTCCTGGAGGATGGCCTCGTGCGGCCCGTCAATGGCGAGGAAGCGACAGCGGTCGCTGACGATGCCGAGGGTTTTGGCAAAAGCAGAAATGCAGCGTCCGCCATTGCCGCACATAGTACTTTCATTCCCGTCGGCGTTGAAATAGACCATGCCAAAATCGTAGCCCTCCTGATTTTGTAGCAGTATCAGCCCGTCGGCGCCGATGCCGAAGCGGCGGTCGCAAATTTGCCGGATGGCCGCCGTATCCTGCCGGCTCAGCCAGGAGCGATGGCGATTGTCTATCAGGATGAAATCATTGCCTGTACCCTGGTATTTTGAAAAGGGAATTTTTTTCATGATGAAAGTGTAAGTTCGTTTTGAATGGAGCAAAAGAAAGCAATTGCCGGGAAACAGACTAAGTCCCGAAAAGTCAATTCTCGCTTAATACCCTTCCTGCCATCTAAGTGGCGCAGGAAGCGCATGTTTGGAGTAAAATTCAATATGATTTTGCAAAGCAAAAAATAATGCAGTATTTTGGTTTTCTATTTCCAAAAACCCTCTCCCCCAGGGTTGATTTTAAATGAAACTCTAAATTAACGACCTCTTCAACCTTGATTTATGAAAAAAATATTTCCCATCCTCATTTCCTCCCTGCTTAGCGCGCTATTAGCCGTATTCATTTACAGACAAGTAGAAGATCCTCAGAGAGTTTTTGTGGACGACTATTCGGCCAACCCCATCTATACCAATCTGGGGGAAGATCAACTGCTCTCTGGCAGGTTACAACGGACCTTCCTGTCCTCTTCGCCCACCGATTTTATTGCCGCCTCGGAAAAGGTGACTCCGGCGGTAGTCAATATCAAATCGGTGGAAAATGCGAACTATAGCTGGTGGGGCGGCGGCTCGTTCAGCGCCTCTTCCGGTTCGGGCGTCATCATTTCTCCGGACGGATATGTCGTCACTAACAACCACGTAATTGAAGACGGAGCCAAGTACGAAATCACGCTGAACGACCGGCGAGAGTTTACGGCCAAATTAGTGGCCTCCGACCCTTCCACCGACCTCGCTCTGCTGAAAGTGGAAGGCAAAAACCTGCCCTACTTAGTCTTTGGCAACTCTGATTCTCTGCGAGTAGGGGAGTGGGTGCTGGCAGTTGGCAACCCTTTCAACCTCGAATCTACCGTGACGGCGGGCATCGTCAGCGCAAAGGGTCGCAGCATTGATATTTTGGAAGGCGATTACACCATCGAATCGTTTATCCAGACGGATGCCGCCGTGAATCCAGGCAACAGCGGCGGCGCTTTAGTGAACACCAACGGCGAATTGGTGGGCATCAACACCGCCATAATCACCCGCTCCGGAAAATACGAGGGCTATTCCTTCGCCATACCCGCCACGCTGGTTCAAAAAGTTATCCGAGACCTGCGCGACTACGGAGAGGTGCAGCGCGGCCTGTTAGGCATAGGCATCGGACCTGTCAATGACAAAATCGCCAAAGAACTGAAACTGCCCAGCGTCGAAGGCGTGTATATCACCAAAGTGACGATCGGCAGCGGCGCCGAAGATGGAGGCCTCATTGCCGGCGATGTCATCGTCGGCATCAACAGCGCAAAAATCAGAACCATCCCCGAACTACAGGAACAGGTGGGCAGGCTTCATCCTGGTTCCACTATCCAAGTAGATTATATTCGCAATGGCAAGCGCTATAATACTACCGTTACCCTAATGGATAAAGACCAGACTACCCGAATTGTCGTCCACGGCAACGACGATGAACTGCTTAGAGACCTGGGGCTTGATCTGCGGGAGCTGACCGCTGTCGAGCGCAGGAGGCTGAGAGTTTCAGGGGTTTACGTGGCAGGTATTCAGTCGGGCAGTACGGTAGAGCATACGAAAATGGATCCGGGCTATATCATCACCAAAGTGGGCGATGCGAGAATCTCCTCCGTTCAGGAAGTAATTAATGAACTGAAAAAGAAAAAAGGAAGGGAAATCTATTTGGAAGGTTTTTACGAGAATTATCCGGGCGAGTACTATTACACTTTTGAAGTAAAATGACGCTTGCGGTAACTTTACCGCCGATTCATCGCAGTCTGGGTTAAATGATTTGATTTCCTTTCAAAAAAAGACCTGGTATTCGATTGCAAACCAGGTCTTTTTATTTGGGAGACTGGAAGAGTTTGAGGAGTTTTGAAATTCTTTGAAAAAGCCGGTAAGGGTTATTTTAGCTGCTTTGCGCTTTTCCTCTTTAATCCCAACTAGCTCAAGCCTGACCGATAACGGCGGCCATAGCGTCTCCATTAATTTTTAGCAACAGTAATTGGAAAAAGATGGATTTAGAAAAAAACAAGAACGAAGACACCATGAAACTCCTCATTTCGAGGATGAAGCACCACCTCATCAGCATCCGGCTGGGAGGCGGCACCAAAAAGATTGAAAAGCTACACGCCAAAAATAGGATGACCGCAAGGGAGCGCATCAACTATTTAGTGGACAAGGACGCAGAATGGTTAGAGCTGGGCGCTTTTGCAGGCTTTGAAATGTATGAAGAACATGGGGGCTGTCCCGCAGGAGGCGTCATTGTGGCGCTCGGATACGTCTGCGGGAGGCTCTGCGTCATCGTTGCCAACGACTCCACGGTAAAAGCCGGCGCTTGGTTCCCCATCACCGGGAAGAAGAATCTACGGGCGCAGGAAATAGCCATGGAAAACCACATTCCGATTATTTACTTAGTGGATAGCGCCGGCGTTTTCCTCCCCATGCAGGATGAAATTTTCCCCGACAAAGAGCATTTCGGAAGAATATTTAGAAACAATGCGCAGATGTCGGCTGCCGGCATCCCGCAGATTGCCGCCATCATGGGACCCTGTGTGGCCGGCGGCGCCTACCTGCCCATCATGTCCGACGAGTCTCTAATCGTCGAAGGTTCAGGTAGCATTTTTCTGGCGGGGCCATATCTCGTCAAAGCGGCCATCGGAGAGGACGTGGACAAGGAAACCCTCGGCGGCGCCACCACGCAGACGGAGATTTCCGGCATCTGCGATTACAAAGTAAAGAACGATCAGGAATGCCTCGACACCATTCGGGATTTAGTGGACAAACTCGGCAGTGCCGATAAAGCAGGTTTCGACAGAACCGAACCAAAACTACCCAAAGAAAAGCAACAGGAACTTTACCAAATCATTCCCTACGACAATACCCGGCCCTACAACATGGAAGACTTGTTGAAACGCTTAGTGGATGATTCCAAACTGACTTTTTACAAAAAGAACTACGGCAAGACGATGATTTGCGCCTACGCCCGCATTGACGGCTGGGCGGTGGGCATCGTGGCCAACAACCGACACGTGACCAGATCGGCCACCGGCGAAATGCAGTTTGGCGGGGTGATTTACTCCGATTCGGCTGACAAGGCAGCCAGGTTTATCATGAACTGCAACCAGAAAAAAATTCCTTTAGTTTTCCTGCACGACGTGACGGGCTTCATGGTGGGCAGCCGCTCCGAGCATGGGGGCATCATCAAGGACGGCGCAAAGATGGTGAACGCCGTCGCCAATTCCACCGTCCCGAAATTTACCGTCGTTGTGGGCAACTCCTATGGCGCCGGCAATTACGCCATGTGCGGCAAGGCTTACGACCCGCGCCTGATCGTGGCCTGGCCGGGCGCAAAGATTGCCGTCATGGGCGGCGCCCAGGCCGCCAAAACATTGTTGCAAATTCAGGTGGCTTCTATGAAGGCCAAAGGTCAGGAACTGTCAGAGGAGGAAGAAAAGAAAATGCTTGACCTCATTGAAAGTCGCTACGAGCGGCAGACGACGCCTTACTACGCAGCAGCCCGGCTCTGGGTGGACGCCATCATTGACCCACTCGAAACCCGCCGATGGATTTCTACCGGCATCGAAATGGCCAACCATTCGCCGATAGATCGGTTTAATGTGGGTGTCTTTCAGGTTTAAAAACAAAAAAATGGACGAGAATAATAATGCGCAGACCCAGAGCAAATTCATGACCTGGCTAAAGAGAATTGGCGTCGTGGGTTTTCTCTTCTTCCTAATCAAAGGCTTAGTGTGGATTGGCGTCTTTATATGGGCCGGCACCTGCGCCCTGAAGTGACAGCGGCAGCCAATAGAGATTCATCGAAAAAAACGACGGAAACCTCCGCGCTAAGCTAAGCTGGCGGTCAATTTCCTAAAGTTCCGATTCTAATTCTTCTTCTGGCAATGGTTCCAGTTCGGGTTCGATTTCTGAATCTGCCCTCCTCAGCTCTAAGCGGAAAGGTATGTTGTTGAAATTCAGCCTGAGAATCAGCACGGTATCCGTCAGACTGTCCACGATATAGACAAAAGGCGGGTCGCTTTTTTGTTTGATCTCATCCCCGGAAAAAGAAAAAGGAGATTCGACTTCTTCCATGGTGGGAGAGAGGTTGGTGCGCATCTGCCCATCTTCGGAAAACTCATAGTAAGTATCCTTGAGCGTTTGCGTTTCCCTGCCGTTGCGCCAGCCCTTCACCAGCTCCCAGCGGCCCGTGAGGTCTTTGGCCTTGTGGATGGTTTTTCCCGTATCTTCTTTACATGAAGGCTGAAAGAGAAAAAGAAGGAGAAAGAAAGAAAGAGTTTTATACGAATTCATTTTAGTTTTCAATTTTGTGCGAAGTCTCATCTAAGGATACCGGCCATCCTGCTTTTGAATGTGAATAGAATTGTGACGTTTTCCTTTTGTCGGTCAGACCGGCCAAAGTGGCTGCAAAATTAGCAGATTCCCTACACATTGATATAATGGAGCATTTTTGTCTAAGGACAAAATTTTCAACCGACGCCAACCATTTAAAAGACCAGGACTGTCTTTGAGAGCACAGGTTTATTACCCAATACTTCTTTATTTTTTTAAAAAATTAAATACTTTGAATATGAGACCAGTTCAGTTCTTACTATTTGCGCTGACCGCATTGTTGGGTCTTGCGTTTACAGGCTGCATCAAAGACAAATGCGAGCGCACCGTTACCTACATTCGGGTTGAACCCGTTTTCAAAACCTTAGACGAAATCCGCTCCGGCCAGATCGTTCAGGAAGCGCCCCGCGAACTGGTGCACCCGGGTCAGATCTATTTTTACAATAATTTAATTTTTGTCAATGAGGGCAGAGAAGGCGTTCACGTGATTGACAATGCCAACCCTGCCAGCCCCGCCAATATTGCATTCATCAGTATCCCCGGCAATGAGCATATTGCCATTAAGGACGGAATCCTGTACGCCAACAGCTATATTGACCTCATTGCCATCAGCCTGCAAAGCTATCAAGCGCTGAATCGCGTGGAAAACGTTTTCCCACCCCTTTGGGAAGACGTCAACAACAATAGCGTAGCTGTTTATTACAAAGAAACCCCCATCACTGAAGTGATGGACTGCGAAAGATATGGCGGCCTTTACAAGAGGGGCGACGTCCTCTACGAATCTGCCAACCCGAATATATTCTTAGATAATTTGTTCTTGAATAACAACAGTGGCAGCAGCGAATCGGGAGGCGGTACGGGCATTGGCGGATCTATGGCTCGCTTCTCCATAGTTGGCGACTATCTCTATGTCGTTGACCAGTCCAAAATGAACATTTTCGATTTGAATATGCCTACTCAGCCGAGCCTCGCCGGCACGGTGGACATTGGCTGGGGCATTGAGACGATTTTTCCCTATGGAGACAAATTGTTCATCGGCTCAAACGACGGCATGTTCATTTTTGATAACAGCAATCCACAGGCGCCTGTCCAATTAGCC
>CAZXQI010000038.1:0-30434 GCA_964643005.1 uncultured Saprospiraceae bacterium
CTTCCAGGTTGTAGCCGTTTGTCTTCAAATGCTTAAAGAGGCATTCTGTTTTCCAACGCCTTGCGTACATGGCAGCAGCTTTCCGGGCATTCGTCAGCGTGGTCAGGAAAATCAGCGCAGGCTCCCCGGCGCTTAGTTTGGGGTTGGCCATCATCGCCAGGTAGTAATCCTGGCCATTCAGGCTGACCAGTGGACGTCGGTTTCCCCCATTTGCCAGCTCGTCCCGTCCATCACCAGGGTCTTGAAGCCAATGACCCGCAGGAAGCGGAGGTTTTGGCGCATCAGGTCGTGCAGCAGGTCTTCCCGTCCACCCCAGTCTTAGAAGAACCGGATGAGGCGTTTATAATCGCTGGCCGGTTTGGCGTCCTCCTTGCCGAGTACCCCGCCAACGTAATCCTTTCTTCCCACCTTTTTTAAAAATGTCCAGTAGTGTGGTCTAACATAGACTTCCACGCTTTGAAATATTCGGGTTTGATCAATTTCTCCATCGCTTAAAACCTTGCTATATTTCCCGGTATTTTTTTGAAAATTATGTGACGTATTGCTGGCTACCGGTCGCCTTCTAAAAAGACAGGAAGCACCCTAAACTCGAGCATCAAATACTACGAGAAAAACCCAACTCTCAAAATCCGCCCGTCTTAAATCGTAAGCCAGCCTAAACTTCAGGTACGAGTCTCGCCGATATACGATTTAAGACAGGCGATTTAGAATCTTAGGCGCCGCCGCATAGAGCGCCGTCAATGGAATAGCCAGGTTTAGTACTTCACTTTCGTATTGGTATTGTAAAAGAAAAACGAATACAGATCCGCTATCTCGTCAATGACCTTGGAAGTGGGTTTTCCCGCGCCGTGTCCGGCATCCGTTTCGATGCGAATCAGGACGGGGTTATCGCCGGAATGCGCCTTTTGGAGGGTGGCCGCAAATTTGAACGAGTGCGCAGGTACCACCCGGTCGTCGTGGTCGGCGGTTGTGACCATGGTCGAGGGGTACTTTGTGCCGGCCTTTATGTTGTGCAATGGAGAATAGCCCTTTAGGTACTCGAACATTTCTTTGCTCTGCTCGCTGGAGCCGTACTCCGGTATCCACCCCTTGCCGACGGTGAATTTGTGGTAGCGCAACATGTCCATCACGCCCACGGCGGGCAGGGCGACGGCGTACAGTTCCGGACGTTGCGTCATGCAGGCGCCCACTAAGAGGCCTCCGTTTGAGCCGCCGTTGATGCCCAATTTTTCGGTCGAAGTATATTTTTGAGCTATCAGATATTCTGCGGCTGCTATGAAGTCGTCGAACACATTTTGCTTGTTCATCAGCATTCCGCCCTGGTGCCATTTTTCGCCGTACTCGCCGCCGCCGCGGAGATTGGGGAGCGCGAAAACGCCGCCATTTTCTAACAGTAAAATTCGAGCCGTGCTGAAACTGGGCGTCAGACTGATGTTAAATCCGCCGTAGGCATACAGCCAGCAGGGATTCTGGCCGTCCATTTTCAAGTCTTTTTTGTGGACGACAAACATGCTGACGGGCGTGCCGTCTTTGCTTTTGTAGCTCACCTGCTTTTCTACATAGTCCTCCGGATTGAACTTCAGTTCCGTTTTTTGGAAGACGGAAGACTGCCCGCTTTCCACGTCGTATTTAAATATGGTGGGAGGATACAGGAAGGAAGTGAAAGAATAGAACAGGGTTTTGTGTTCCTCTTTGCCGCTGGGAATGCCGGAACTGCCGACCCCGGGCAGGTTCAATTCCGTCCTGCCGCTACCGTCGTATTCCATCTGATAGATTCTGTTGGCGGCCTTTTCAAGATAGTTGGCGTAGAGTTTCCCGCCGCCGGTGCTACAGGATTGCAGGAGGTTTTCCGTTTCGGGAATGATTTCCTTCCAGTTCTCTTTTCCGGGTTTTTCGATATCCACTTCAATCAGTCGGTAGTTGGGAGCGTCAATGTCCGTCAGCACGAGGAACTTCTTGCCGATGTTGTGGATGACCGTGCTTTTGTTGCCGTAGCCGTCGAACAGGGTGACGAAGGGAGCGTCTTTTTGCAGGTCTTTGTACAGGGTAGAAAATCCATCCGTACCCGGCTGCTGGTACATGATGAAGAAGCGATTGTCCTCCGTCACGTAGCCAAAATGGTAGTAGGCCGGATTGGCCTCGTCCTTAAAGATAAGCCGGTCGGCGCTCTGCGGCGTACCGAGTTGGTGGTAGTAAATCCAGTGGTTCATGTTGTTCCCGCTCAACTCGGCGCCTTTGGCCGGTTCCGGATAGCGGGAGTAGAAGAAGCCGTCGTTCCACCAGCCGGCGCCGCTGAACTTCACCCAGCGCAGTTCGTCGGCTAATTTGGCGCCGGTAGCCACTTCGTACACGTAAATCTGCTGCCAGTCCGAGCCGGCGTCCTGTCTGCTCACAGCCAGGTACCTGTCGTCGTTGCTGACGCCGATGATGCTGATAGCCGTCGTGCCGTCTTTGCTCATCTTGTTCGGGTCGAGAAACTCTTCGGGTTCGCCGTCCAGGCCCTTTTGCCGATAGAGGACCGACTGATTTTGCAGGCCGTCATTTTTTGAAAAAAAATAGTAATCGCCCACCTGAAACGGGGCGCCGTATTTCGGGTAGTTGAACAATTCCTCGAAGCGGTCGCGCACGGCATTGCGGAAGGGAATCTGATTCAGATAGCCAAAAGTTACTTCGTTTTCGGCCTTCACCCAGGCTTCGGTGTTGGCGGCGGTGTCGTTCTCCAGCCAGCGATAAGGTTCCGGCACTTCGACGCCAAAGTAATTTTCCACTACCTCGTCCATCGCAGTTTCGGGGTAGCTGACTGGGATAACAGGATATTGCATCGTGTCTGTCGTGTTTTTGGCTTCGTCCTGGCAGGCGGCAAAAGCGGCTGCGGCGAAGGCGGCAAGGATTAACTTTTTCATGTTGTTGTGATGAATTATGATGTTTTTAAAATTTCAAAATATCGGCATAGCAATTTTCCTGCATCGGCGCCGGGCAATACCCTGGCCGTTTTGCAGGAGGAGGCAGCCATGAGACCGGGTGCGCATTTTTTTATTGTCATCCAAAAAAATGAGAGCTCCTGTGAACAGGAGCCGGAAGCCGACGACCCCTCCAAAACCATTTCGCGCCTGATAGGGCAGGGTAGCGGCTCCATTCCAGTATGCCAAATTCTGCTCTTGCAGATAAATTCCCTACGGCTGATGCGCATGTTAAAAGATTCAGATAAAACGGAGCGGGAAGGTAGGATTTTTCAAAATAAAAAAAGGAGGCCTGCTTGGATTAGTGCAATTTCAAGGAGCGGATTTCCATAGACGACTTATGCAGAAGGGGTAAATCAATTCACCAACTTCTTTGGATGCTACGCTGACTTTACCGCCTGTCTCCTTTAGAATACCGCCTACAGTTTGACGTCGCATCTCTCCGAAGGTAAATTTTCTACCGGGTTTCCTCCCTGTTTCTTCCCTCGTCACATTTTTATTTTTTTTAAAAATAAATTGAGTTTCATTGATTTTCAATGATTTAGAAACTGTTTGGGCAAAGTTTTAGAAGGCTCTTTACTTTTGTGCAGTTCAGGCGCGAATAATCTTAGCTACACGACATGATTGAATCCAAAGACAAGAAGCTCATTCAGGATCTGATTGCCGAAAATCAGACGGGAGACGCAATCCTACAATTCAGGACTGCGCTGGAAGCGGCGGGAATGAAAGGAAAATGGCTGTCCGAACTTTTGAGCATTTCCGCCCGCTTCAAAGGTTTGGTAGAAGAAAAAAATCAGGGGGTTCTTTTTGCGGAGCAGGAAGAGGTTTTGAGAAATCGCATCCACGCAGATTTGCTGAACCTGCTGGAACGCGCCGGAACTGAAAGACTCAGGCAGCCGATCGAAAAGGCCGCCGCAAAAGCGCCTGCCGAAAAGAAACCAAGGCGCTCCCCATCCAAAAAAGTGGCCAGCTATCCCCTCTCCTCTCCCAAAACTTCCCCTGCGACGCAAAGCCCCGACACCCAAAAAGGGACGGCTCGCAGTTCGGCCTGGTTTGCCTGGCTCTTAGTGGCCGGAGCGGGGCTGCTCGTCTATTTTCTACTCAGCGGTGGATCTGCAAAAGTTTCCCAGTTGAGCGTCTGCACGATGGAGGCTGTAGATGCCGGCCACTGCTGCATGCAAAACCAGACGCTCATTCCCCAGGCTAAATCCGGCGGCCTTTATGTTTCCCTCAGCCTGTCCGGTAAGCAGGCCGACCCTTTAATTGCGGGACATGTTTATTTTAAAAATGGCGGTCTGGTAAATACCCTCCCGCTCCAACTGACCCGCGAATCTGCCTCTGCCTGTTACTCCGGCCTGATGCTGATGCCGCAGGGAAGCGCCTGGAGTCCCGGCTCCTACGTCCTGGAAATCATGGTCAATAATAAAGCTGCGGCCAGCCGGGAGTTTTCAGTCAGCTATTAATTGATGGAATTTTAGTGCGGGAACCAGGAAAGCTTTGAATTTTCTACGCCATTTTTTCAGTTGAGAATTGCCCTCCTTTTTGCTCAGAAGGGGCGCTTGTCATTTTTCTGTCTGATTATCAGCCGGGGGGCGCCGGCGCCCTCAATCGCTTTTACTTTTGCACCTCAACTTTTTTACCTGACTTAAAATATGACTTATGAAAAAGACACTCGTACTGCTTGCCTTCCTGGCGCCTGTAGTGCTGGGCGCGCAAGAACTCGTTCTCGTTACTTACACGCCTTTTTACAAAGAAATGTCCTTTTACAAAATGACTGAGGAAGAAGGAGTCAATGTTGTAAATGGCAGTTGGGATCTGGTATTCACGGCCTTCGGCGATGACGATGCCGGCATCCTGATCAATGAGGCCTCGGAACTGAGCGGCGATGAAGTAGAAGTTTACCTCGCGCCTACCGACGACTTTGAGGATCCCATCAATCCCGACAACCTCAGCATTCGCCTGTACAACAATGAAAAGAGCTGGACGACAGGTGGAGCTTTCAACTCTTTTGGAGACCAGAACAATCCGATTGATTTCGGCTGGGGGCTTTACGATTCCTCCAACGGCAGAATTGACGGAACCGTTGTCTTCGCCATTAAGCTCCGCGATGGGAGTTTTAGAAAATTGAAAATCGTTTCGCTGGATCAGGGAGTTTACACCGTGAAGCACGCTAAGCTCGACGGCTCTGACGAAAAGACTTTCACCATTGACAAGGCCGACTACGCCGACCGAAAATTCGCTTTCTATTCCCTGACCTCCGGCCAAAGCTTAGACGCCGCCATCCCTGCCGAATGGGATATCCTGTTCACCAGATACGTCGTGGCTTTTGACGACGGCAACGGAGGCTTTTTGTACAACGCTTCCAATGGCGCACTTTCCGGCTTTGGCGTTGAAGTGGCTCAGGTGGACGGCATTGACCCGGAGACAGTGGAGTACGGCGACTATGAGCAATTGCTCAACACCGAAATAGATGAAATCGGCTACGACTGGAAGGCCATCAATCTGGCGACGAATACCTGGGTTCTTCCCGAAAACCGCGTCTATTTTGTGAAAACGCCGGATGAAAAGGTCTGGAAAATTTTCTTCACGGACTTTGGAGGCTCCCTTGCCGGCCACGTTTTATTTGAAAAAACATTAGTGCAGGGGCCGAGCGCCGCTCGCGAAAAGGCGCCGCTTCCCGACCTCAGGCTTTTCCCCAACCCATCACACGGCAATGCCCACCTGACTTTTTCTTTGAAAAATGGAGGGACGGCGCATTTCAGTCTGTCCAATTCCATGGGTCAGGTCGTATGGACGGGAAAGACCAGAGCGCAGGCCGGCTTTAATGCCGTCGAACTTTCCGGAATGGATATCCTGCCGGGCGTGTATTTCCTCCAGATACAGGCCGAAGGGATGACTTCCACCCTCCGCTTTGTGCGACAATAGTTTTTGAAAAAAAAATCAGTGGAAATTCTCCGAAAGGGAATTTTCACTGATTTTTTAAACCTGCAAAAGAAACCTGGACTCGGCTCCGAAAACATACGGACTGATTTACTCCTTCGTCGCAAACCATCTGCGGAAAAAAAATGCGCTAACCAGCGAGAAATAATCAGTACGGGAAATCGCGCAGTCTCAATCCTCTATTTCCACCTCTTTCAGCAACTCGCCGACGATATCCACGAAATCGCTTTCCGTCACTAATCCGGCCAATTTTTGACCCTGCATGACGGGGAGGCTGCCGACCTTGTGTTTTCTCATCAATTTCAGCGCCTCAAGGGTGGGCGTTTCGGGAGAGACGGTGACGAGCTTTTTGACCATGATATCTTTGACGGGGACGGAGACGCCTTCCTTGTGCCTGTTGCTGTAATAGACCATGACCTCTTTGCAGGACACTAGACCCACAAGTTCTCCCTTCTTGTTTTCGACGGGCACGCTGCGGACGTTTTTCCAAAACATGACATTGGCGACCAACTGAACAGGCTCGTCTTCCATGACGGTGTACAGGTCGGTGCGCATGATTTGCTCGATGAACCAGTACCTGCTTTTCCAACTGGCGCTCTGGTCAACTTCGGGTAGCTCCCAGGTGTGTACCGGCTCTCCCTCCTGCTGCTTGTGCGACATGGCCGCTGTGAGGGCGACGAGGGCGGCTTCCTTAGTGTGGTGTTTGCCGAGTTTTTGAAAGGAGGAGACGATCCATTCCGAACCGGTTTTGCCGGTTTTGACCCTTTCTTCAATTATGCCTAAGAGGCGATCGCTGTCTGCTTTGTCCACCTTAGCTTTTTGCAGTCCCTCTCTGGCTATGGGCAAAAGCACTTTCAATATCAATTCTTCGGCGGGAATCTGTTTGCGGATGCCGGGCCAGTAGAAGTTGATGCCGAGGCCGAGTCTGGCGGCGTAGAGGAAATTCCGTCGGGCCTCGGCGAAGTCCATTTTTTCGGATAGCTGGCCATACTCTTCGGGCAGCCCCTTCATCATGCCCAACCAGAAGGCGGCGTTGGCCACTTCGTCAATGATGGTAGGCCCGGAGGGCAGGAGGCGATTCTCGATGCGCAAATGAGGCCTGCCTCCCGTGATGCCGTAGCAGGCTCTGTTCCAGGTATAGACCGTGCCGTTGTGGACGCTGAGCGCATAGAGTTTAGGCACGTCGCCCTGTTCAAGCAGCTCTAAAGAATTTTCGTCGGAGCTCGTAGCGAGCAGGATTTTATGGCGGGAGACGTTGTCGCGGAAGTAATCCAGCGGCGAGTTTTTGAGCCAGCCCGTGCCGAAGCCTACCCTGGGCGCCAGATCCCGATAGTAGTTGTCAGGGCTTCGCACGTCGGTGGCCTGTTGGAAGAGGGCGATTCTGGTTTCCCGCCAAAGCCGTCTGCCCATGAGCAGGGGCGAGTTGGTGGCGGTGGCTAATTGCGGCGCCGCTATGGCCAGCGACCAGTTGTAGGCGGCTATAAAATCATCCGGACTGACCTGATAGTGGATTTGGAAACTCGTGTTGCTGCTTTCGATAAAGGAGTCTTTTGCTCTGGATATCCACTGGTCTTTTCCCTCAATGCGGAACTCGAAGTTTTCTCCCCGCATTTCGTGCAGCCCTTCCAACAGGTTGTTGTATCGCTCTAAAGGCGTGACGTTTTCGGCGCTAATATCGCTCCGGCGAATGGTGGGCACAATCCCCGTCATGATCAGATGGGAGTTGAAGCGATTGGCGACTTTCTCTCCTTTTTCAATTAACAGTTTCAGATCGCGCTCCAGTTGCGCAAAACAATCTCCCGAAAAGATGAGCGGGTCGAGGTTGATTTCCAGATTAAACCGGGCAAATTCCGTGGTGAATCGCTCGTCCTCTACATTTTCCAAAATCTCCATGAGCACGGGGGAAGGCCTCCAGTCTTTGCCGAGGATGGAAAGTTCCTGCTCCGCACCTATTCGCTGGATGTCCGTTTCGAACATTCCTCTTTCCAACATAATTTCCATGGCCTTTAAATCCCGTAGTAAATGCTCCGTGGCCTTCAGCCGGAAAGCGGAATCTTTGATGGCGACTACTTTTTCTACTCCCATGATTGTGTGTTTTGTAAGCGTCTGTTATTATTAGCTAATGCAGTTTTATCGAACCGGTGGCTCTCGGCAGGGGGTTCCCGCAGATGATTTACGGCGAAGGAGTAAATCAGCCCGGTTTTACTTCGGGTCTGAGCGCTGATTATTAAGAGATTATTTTTTAAAAAATAAAATGATTATGCGAGGATTAAAAGGCCTGGAATACTGGGGCGCCATTTGTTAGACCGGCTTTTTAAAACTTCCTATTTCGCATAATCGAAATGAGCAGCCTGAGACTGAGTAGCGCTGAAACGATAAACCCAAAGAATCCCAGCGCCGGGATGTTCCTGAAATACGGCGGCACATTGGCGACCATGAGCAGCGAAGAGCCGAGTATGAGCGCCGCCAAAACGATGGCAAAAGATATGCGCTTGGACAAGATGCTCAACATGCTCACCACCTCGTCTAAGCCCCTGTGTTCAAACTGGATGTGCAGATTCCCCTTTTTGATTTTGTTGATCACTTCCTGTGCGTCGGCGGGCAGGGAGGAAGCCAGCTTAGTCAGGTCGCCCATAGATTTGAACAGGGATTTCGACATTTTGGCGGGAGAGAATTTGCGCTCTATCAGCCGCCTGGCGAAAGGCTCTATATTGGCAATGATGTCGTACTTAGGATCCAGTATCAGGCCCACGCCTTCGATGATGACCAATGCCTTGAGCAGCAGGAGGAGATTGGACGGCACTTTGATTTTGTAATCAAAAAACAGAGAGTTTAAAGCGGCCATGACTTCTCCACTGTCTATGTCTCCAATGCCGATATGCGTGTAATCCTGAAAAAAATCCAGGATATCGTATTCCAGATCCTTTTCATTGATGGCGGCTTCGTCCCAGGAAAACCGGAGCAGAGCCTGTTTGAGACCCGCCACGTCCTGGTTGTAGATGGCGAGCAACATATCGCCTAAGAGGAGCCGGTCGGATTCCGTTACCGTTCCCATCATGCCGAAATCTATGAAACAAACTTTCTTGTCCGGCATGATGAAGATGTTGCCCGGATGCGGGTCGGCGTGAAAAAAGCCGTGCGTGAATACCTGCTCAAAGTAGAGGTTGATACCCTTTAGCGCCAGCTGCGGCCCTGTCATGCCTATCTCTGCCAACTCCTCTAAACTGGTGATTTTTACGCCTTCGATGTACTCCATGCAGAGCACCTTTTTGGTGGAATACTCCGGGTATAGCGTGGGCACATAGATGTCGTCGTTTCCTTTGAACTGCATCTCGAATCGCCTCATGTTGGCGGCCTCGATGCTGAAATCCAGTTCTTTGCGGATGCTTTTTTCAAACATTTTTACCAGCTCCAAAGGCTGGTAGGAATGTGTGGCCGGGAAGTGCCTCTCTAACAGCCGGGACAACTGAGTGAGGATGACGATATCCAGATCCACCGTTTCTTCGATGCAGGGGCGCTGCACTTTCAACACCGCCTCCCGACCTCCAAGCAGCCGCACGCGGTGAACCTGCGACATGGAAGCCGAAGCGACAGGCTCCGGGTTGAAGTACTCAAAAACCTCTTCGGGCGGTTTTCCGAATTCTTTAATCAGCACCTCCCGAACGACTTCAGTCGGAATGGGATTGGCATTGTCCTGAAAAGTAGCGAGCTGCTCGATCAGCTCCTCCGGCAGCAAATCCGGCCGGTTGCTGGCAATCTGGGCGAACTTGATGAAGGTCGTACCCAATTCCTCGCAGACCATGCGCACCCGCTCGAATCTGGTGTAGGTGGTCACCGGCCTGCCCTCGTGCCGGGGGATGAGTTTTTCCCATTTTGGGATGATCCGGTTGAAGGGCGGATAGGCCACTACGTCGGCAAAGCCGTACTTTACCAATACGGTAATTACCTTTTCATAGCGCCCCAGCAGACTGAGCTTCCCTTTTTTGGACGAGTCGGCGGACACGACTTCTTCGCCGTTGCAGGAGTATTGCAAATCGTCTTCCACCCGAACGGGCAGAGATTCACCTGCCAGTTCTTTGGCGGAGTCACTCATCAATTCGAGGCGCTTTTTCAATGGACTCTTTTAAGGATTAGGAAAACAACTCGTTGAAGGCCTTTTTTAAATGCTCTACCGAGGTGTTGATTTCATCTGCGAAATTGCCAATTTTTTCGGTGGCGCTTTCCTCCTTTTTCAGCTTGTCGAGGATTTCTTCAAGCGCTTTTTGGAGCGCTTCTTTCTCCGCCTGCATGTCGGCTAATTCCTCAAATTCGCCTAAGGCCAATTTGATTCGGTAGCCGTCGAGCTTGTTTTTGAAGTCGTCTAATTTCAACTGCATTTTCAGGCCGAATTCAGCGTAGCCGTCTTTGATGGCCTTTTCCGATTCAAAAACGACCTTCAGCGCAGCCTTTTTCATGGCGTCAAACTTCCTCTGCGAGCTGGGGGCGTCCTGCGCCAAAACTGCGGCCAGTTCTTCGAGTTTAGCGTACATTTCTTTGCGCAGGTTTTCAGCTTCTTCGCCGGTTTTTTTGAACTGTTCTTTGCGGTCGGTGATGTACTGCATGAAGTTCTTGCGCTCCTTCTCGAAGGCTTCCTTAGCTTCGGACTTGCCGAGCGCCATCTGAACTTCCAATTCTTCTAAGAAGACTTTCAACTGGGTGAGCCTTTCTTTTCCCATTTCAAATAATTCATCTTGTAATGCCATGTCGTATAGATTTTTGGTGAGCAATAGGAGCGATTCATGCCGAAGGTTCTTTTCTCTTCCCTTCGATGAGTCGCAGATTTATTTTTTCATTTCAAACAAAACTATCTTTTGAATGCCGAACCTAAAATGAACTAAATCACTGTAAATCAATGAGTTTTATCAATTAAGCAAATTTTATAAAAACCGGTGATTTCAAATTTTGATCGAGAAGCCTGCTCCAACTAATCCTGAAAAGCTACATCCTGAAAACCCCAAACACAGCTCGGGTGTTTGCAATGATGCTGAATCTTTTGAATAAAGACTAAATGCAGGCGCAAAGTGATAAACCTCACAAAGAACGAACGGACGACTTCCGAATTTTGTGGTTAGTTTGAAAAAAAAACCTTTTGAGGGATTGGGGCAGAAAGGAAAGTGAGGATGGGCATTTTTTCTCCAGATTTTAAAATACCCTTATTCAGGTCGGATAAAAGTTGCACGACCCGCTTCGAAGAGCATTTTTGAAAAACTAACAGAGACCTAAAACTTAATAAAAGCGACTCATTATTTTGGGGTGTCCTAATTTAGGCGAGACGCTCTTTTAATTCTAAAAAAATATGGCTAACAAAGTTTCATTCGCAGATCTCATCAAGGGTGAAAAACCCGTCTTGGTTGATTTTACGGCTAGCTGGTGCGGCCCGTGTAAAATGATGGCGCCGGTACTGGAAGACGTGAAGAAGAAAATTGGCGACAAGAGCGCTATCGTGAAAATTGATATCGACCGCAATCAGCAATTTGCTTCCAGCATGGGCATTACAGGCGTACCCACTTTTGTTTTATTTCAAAATGGCAAAGAAAAATGGCGTCACGTAGGAATGATTTCCGGCCACCAGCTCCAGCAGGTGCTTGAGAAGCACGCCGTTTCGACCGCCGAATAAGCAGTCCAAATAGTAGAAAGATAAAAAGACCTGTCAGCGCTCCCTCACCGCACTGACGGGTCTTTTTTATTTTAAAAAAAACCAGCGCCCAGGCTCCAAGTAAGTTCGGACTAATTTTCTCCTTCGTCGTAAATCATCTGCGGGAACCTGCCCACAACTGGAACCCCGGGAGGTGAAAAAATAGAGGCCATTGGATCTCAACGGCCTCTCAGATACACCTCTCACATTGAAGAATGAGTTCTTTAAAAGTTCTACGGTTTTGTCGCTAACAAAGGAAAGGGAATCGCCTTCTTTCATAAATGACATTTGTTTCCCATACAGACTGACTTTCTTCAATCTAATTCCTGCGGTGAATTTTTTCACAGAGAAATCTTTCCGAAAAAGAACTTTCTGTAATAGAATCGTCCCTAAATTTCTACAAAGGAAATTTTACTGTTCTTCCAATTTTTGGCGAATAAATCCGCTGACCACCTGAAGCCCCAGGTCAAAGTTTTTGTTGTTGTTGATAATCAGGTCGGCTTCGTCCATGTAGGGCTGGATGTATCGCTCGAAAGTGGGCAGGACGTGGCGCTCGTAGCGGTAGAGCACGTCTTCGACAGGGTAATTTCTTTCCTCTCTGTCCCGCCTGATGCGGCGGATGACCTTTAGGTTTTCTTTGGCGTGGAGGAAGATTTTCAAGTCTAAGAGTTGCCGAATTTTTTTAAAATGAAAAACAAAAATCCCCTCCACGAGGATGATGGGAGCGGGATGAAAGGTCAGTAGATGAGGAGTTGCCTGAGCGTTGTTAAAGGTGTATTCTTTGCGGATGACGGGCTTTCCGGAGATGAGCGCTTCAATGTCTCTAAGGAAGGAGCTCTTGTCAATAGAGCTGGGCAGGTCGAAATTTTTTACGCCGGCTTCGTCAACTTCCTGTTCCTCTCTGGGGCGGTAGAAATCGTCTTGGGAGACGATGCAAAGTTCTTCTTCAGAGAAATTCCTGCGGAGAGCTTTGATAAAAGAAGTCTTGCCAGAGCCGCTGCCGCCGGTGATGCCAATAAGAAATGGTTTTTCCATAGTTTTTTAAAGCTGAAGGATCCTCGGCGTAAAAATAATGCCCGCCAGGAGTTCTGACGGGCATTTTGAGAAATTTATTAAACTTGAAATTATTGTTCGGGCGCCATTTCCCACTGCTCTGGCGAGCGCCAGAGGCTGGACAATAACAATTCACGCATGAAAATAATCTCCTTCGGCAGTTTGTCATACATGGTGGAGAATAGCTCCTCGTGGTCGAGCAGTTCTTTTTTCCAGGCTTCCCGATCGACGGTCATCAGCTTTTTGAATTCCTCTTTCGGGAAATCCTCCATGCCCGTCCAGTCTATATCTCTGTGGCGGGGCATCCATCCGATCGGACTTTCCACAGCGCCGGAACCGTTTCTGACCCTTTCGACAATCCATCTGAGGATGCGCATGTTTTCGCGGAATCCCGGCCACATAAAGTTGCCGTTTTCATCTTTGCGGAACCAGTTCACGCCGAAAATACGGGGAGCGTTTGGCAGATCCCGACCGAACTGGAGCCAGTAGTTGAAATAGTCGGCCACGTGGTAGCCCATGAATGGCAACATGGCGAATGGGTCGCGCCGGATTTTTCCTACCTCGCCAAAAGCGGCGGCGGTTCTCTCGGATCCCATGGTAGCGGCGAGATAGACGCCGAAGTTCCAGTTGAAAGCCTGATAGACCAAAGGCACCACCGTGCTGCGACGTCCTCCGAAGATGAAGGCCTTAACGGGAACGCCCTGTGGGCTGTCCCAGTCGGCGTCGCCAACGGGGTTCTGAGCCGAGGCAGCCGTAAAGCGCGAGTTCGGGTGAGCGGCAGGTTTGCCGGAGTTTTTATCGTAGGGCTGTCCCTGCCAGTTGGTGAGGCCGTCGGGAACTTCTTTGGTCATCCCTTCCCACCACACGTCGCCGTCTTTGGTGATAGCCACGTTGGTGAAAATAGTATTGCGGGCAATGGTTTCCATTGCGTTTGGATTCGTTTTGGTATTGGTGCCGGGCGCCACGCCGAAGTAACCGGCCTCCGGATTGATGGCGTACAGTTTTCCGTCCGGGCCTTTGTTGATCCAGGCGATGTCGTCGCCGACGGTGGTCACCTTCCAGCCTTCAAAAGATTTGGGCGGGATGAGCATGGCGAAGTTGGTCTTTCCGCATGCGCTGGGAAAAGCGGCTGCGACATAAGTTTTTTGACCTTCCGGGTCTTCTACTCCCAGGATGAGCATGTGCTCTGCCAGCCAGCCTTCTTCTCTGCCCATCGTGGAGGCGATGCGGAGCGCAAAACATTTTTTGCCCAGCAACGCATTGCCGCCGTACCCGCTGCCATAAGAAACAATCAGGCGCTCCTCAGGGAAATGGACGATGTACTTATCTTTAATGTTAGGCGCACAGGGCCATTTTACATCTTTCTGTCCCGGCTGTAGCGGCGCACCCACAGTGTGGATACACTTGACGTATTCGCCATCTTCTCCCAGCATATCCAAAGCGGCGGTACCCATGCGGGTCATGATTTTCATATTCGTCACAACGTATTCAGAGTCGGTCAACTGAACGCCAAGACGGGAATATGGCGAACCAAGCGGACCCATACAGAAGGGGATGACGTACAGGGTACGGCCGCGCATGGCGCCTTTCAACAGGCCTTCCATGGTGTTTTTCATTTCTTTGGGATCTACCCAGTTATTCGTCGGGCCGGCATCTTCCAGGAGGCGGGAGCAAATGAAGGTGCGGTCTTCCACCCTTGCCACGTCGCTCGGATCGCTGAAGCAGGCGTAGCTGTTGGGGCGTTTTTCCGGATTGAGTCGAATGAAAGTTCCCTTCTCAACGAGCAGGTTGCAGAGACGGTCGTATTCTTCATCTGTGCCGTCGCACCAGTGTACATTGGTCGGCTCCAGATATTGAGCCATACGATGCACCCATGTTTTTAATCCTTCATGGGTAGTCTCCATGAGCGGGTGATCAGTTAATTCAGAAGATGAATGAAACATAGCTAAGTATTTAGTTTTATTTGATGATCAAATAGCGGTTGTCGCCCCAGCCGCAGAATTCAGCCGGTTACGAGGGCTTTTATGCGTTTTTCTACCCACATTATTTAAAAGTAGAAATGAGTAAAGACGGGTTTTAAAAAAGTAATGCAAAGTTAATGTCTAAAAGCTATTTCCCTTTAGAAACTGACAAAAGTTATCTTTACCCCACAGCATTGATTGGCGCTCAGAATTTTCTCCCTGCCATCCTTAATTTTTTATTTTAAAAAAATATTCAAAAAGACAGGCCGTTCAACCGACTAAACACTACCAACATGCGATACTTCCTTTCCTTCCTTGCCGGCAGTTTCCTTCTTTTTTCCTGTAATCCGCTCGAAACGGTAGAAACCCAATACGATGACGGGAGCATAAAAGAAAAATACACCCTTTCAAAAGAGACGGGACTTCGACAGGGCGCTTATATTTCCTACTATCCTGGCGGTTCGGTTTTCGAAGAGAGCCGGTTCGAAAACGACACCCTGCAGGGAGAGCGGAAACTATATTATAAAAATGGACAGATTCAAAGCATCGAAACGCTGGAAAACGGTCGGTTCTCCGGGCCTTACAAAAAGTACTATGAAAATGGCCAGATCGCCAATGAAGGCCAATACACCGACGATGAAATGAGCGGCGTCTGGAAACGCTGGAATGACGCCGGCAATCTCATGGAAGAAGTTACCTTTGCCCACAATGAAGAAAACGGGCCTTTCAAAGAGTATCACGAAAACGGCCAGCTCAAAACCGAAGGCGAATACGCCGGCGGAGAAAATGAAGACGGCGAACTCAGAGAATACGATGAAATGGGAGAGTTGGTCAAAAAGATGTACTGCGAATTCGGTATTTGTGCGACAGCCTGGACCAAAGAAAATGGAGCCGTTCCGGTTGATACTCTTAAACTTAGGAATTTGGCGTGGATGAAATATGATTCCGACCAATGATCCTGCCCAGACCCAATCTAAGGTATCTATGAATGATTCACGCTTTGCGCTCTTTCTCTTTTCCTTGTTGATGGCAAACTCTCCAATACTTTTTGGACAAACGACCGGCGGCAAACATGTCTTTGAATTTCTGAATCTCTCTCCCTCCGCCCGCATCACCGGACTCGGCGGCTACCTCATCACGGTACAGGACGACGACGTCAACTTAGCGGCAGTCAATCCGGCAGCCCTGAACCCGGAAATGGACGGGCAACTTTCTTTCAGCCACAATTTTATGCCGGCGGGTATCAGCGGCGGTTATGCCGGTTTCGGCTATTGCGCAGCTCCCTGGGAGACTAGCTTCCACGGCGGAATCCAGTACCTTTCCTACGGAAAATTCGACGCTACGAATGAGGCCGGCCAGATTGAAGGGGAGTTTAAGGCCGCTGATTACGCAATCACCTTAGGCGCCGCCAGACAGCTTTACGAGCGGGTCACTGTCGGCGCCAATTTGAAGTTTATTACTTCGCAATTGGAGAGCTACAACTCCACGGGTATCGCAGGAGACCTTGCCGCAATGTTTCGGGACACGGCCAGCCAGATCAATGTCAGCTTAGTGCTTCGCAACATTGGCGCTCAACTGAGTACCTACGCCTCCGGCAATCGGGAGTCCCTGCCCTTTGAAATGCAACTGGGTCTGTCCAAACGACTGAGGCATCTTCCCTTTCGCTTTTCGGTCGTCTATCGCTACCTCGACCGCTGGAATGTACTCTACGACGACCCGGCCAGCGCAGAGACTACCTTGTTCGGAGAAGAGATTTCCAAAAATGATTTCGTTGACAACCTGGCGCGGCACTTCATCTTTAGCGGTGAATTCCTCCTGGGCAATAAGGATAACTTCAGAATACAACTGGCCTACAACCATCTGCAACACCAGGAACTAAGCGTCCGGGAACTGCGCAGCCTGACCGGCTTCAGCATGGGCTTCGGTATGAAAATTAAACGCTTCCGAATTGAATACGGCCGCTCCTTCCTACATTTGGGCGCCGGTCTCAACCACGTCGGAACCTCGGTTGAAATTCGGTAAAAACTTCCCTTCGGAATTTAGGATAGAAATTCTTTGGAGAATTTTTCCTGTGCGAAATTCTCCTTTGGTGAGATTTGGTTGAAACACGGAAGCCGGGAAGGAATTTCACAACCTGTTTTTTTCAAAGAAATAAATGAGAAAAGGGTGAGGCAATTGAAACTCAGAAGTTTAGGCACAACTTCAAAGATCATTTTTTCAAAAATAAATGAGAAAAGGGGGACGGTGGAAATGCCGTAAGCGTTTCAAATGTTAAATACTGAATTTCCACTGTCGCTTCTACAACAAAATCTTTATCAATGAATTACGAAAATCTGCTTATTGAAGAAGAAGATGACATTTTGTTATTGACCATCAATCGAGAGAAGGCGCTGAATGCGCTCAATACTCAAACCATTTTGGAACTGCATCATTTTTTCAGCGAGGATGCGCCAAAGCGGAAGGATGTAAAGGGCATTATCCTGACGGGAGCCGGGAAGAGGGCTTTTGTGGCGGGAGCGGATATCAAGGAATTTCTCGGTCTTGACGCTGCCAAAGGGGCTGAAATGTCGAAGCGCGGGCAGGATGTGTTTTTCCTCATCGAGCGATTTTCCAAACCGGTCATTGCGGCCATCAACGGCTTTGCGCTCGGCGGAGGTTGCGAATTAGCTATGGCCTGCCATCTGCGCATCGCCAGCGACGATGCCAAATTTGGGCAGCCGGAGGTGAATCTCGGCATCATCCCTGGCTATGGCGGAACGCAGCGACTCATCCAGTATATTGGAAAGGGGAAGGCGATGGAAATGTTGCTCACCGGAGATATGATCGGCGCCGACGAGGCCTGGCGTTTAGGCTTAGTCAATCACGTCGTTTCGCACGACCTGGCGATTGAAAAGGCGAGAGAGGTCTTGAAAAAAATTGCCGCCAAAGGCCCGGTGGCCATTTCTAAGGTGATAGAATCTGTCAATGCGTATTTCCAGCACGACGAAGACGGGTTCGCGAGAGAAGTCAAAGAATTTGGCCACACCACCGGCACGGAAGATTTTAAAGAAGGCGCCGCCGCATTTATCGAAAAGAGAAAGGCTGCATTTACGGGTAGGTAAAGCCCTGAACGCCCAGAAGGATGGAAGTTTGCGCAGGTTAGCGATACCACTCCATTTTTTCTTCCGTCTGGACAGGGCCGCAGCCGGCTCTTTGGGCGAGATAAAGGAGGAAGATTCCGATGACGAGGATGATAATCCAACGACCTGCGCCAGGTTGGTTTCCCGATCCGGGCGATTGTTGATCCTGCTGTTCCATGTCCATTTTTTTTGAAAAAAATTAATAAAATAGTTCCAATTGCAAAGTTACCGGCGCTCTGCCAATTCCCTTTGGTTTACCTTTTTTGCCCGCCAAAATGAGCGATAATTTGAACAATACATTTACCAACGCATTTGAAAGAACGTGACTTCCAATCATATTACTGTCCATAAAAAAACATTCACAGCCAAGCCATCCGTTTCAAATTGCCCAAAGGGGATTTCAAAGGGATGGCTTTTAAATCAGGAAACATGAAATCAACCATTCTTCAATTATCCATCATCGCCGCGCTGTTGTTCGGCCTGAACGGCGGGATTTCTGCGCAAATCATTCAGGAGGGTTTGAAGCCCATGTCCAAAGGCACTTTCAACTGCTTCTACCTCGAATTGCCGACGGCTGACAACAAGATGACTGCCGATGTCTGGAAGAATTTTATCAAAGACTACAAGGGAAAAACAAAGTACGACAAAAAGAAAAAGGAATACTTCACCGACGACGCCATTATCAAAGACATGAGCGACAACACGGTGGATGTGTATGCGCAGTTTGACCCCGCCGTGGTGACGGTTTGGTTCAATCTGGGCGGAGCGTACCTTTCTTCTGCGATGCACCCGGAGCGCTATCCAGCCGTTCAAAATATTCTTTCCGCTTACTACCTGTCGGTGTCCAAAGAGCTGACTAAGATGGATTTGAAAAAGAAAGAGGACGAATTGAAGTCCCTGAAGGGGGATTTGAAAAAATTAGAGAGCCAGAACAAAGATTTCAACGACGCTATCAAAAAGGCAAAAGATACCATCGCCAAAGCTGAGAAAGACATCGAGGCCAACCTGCAACAACGCAAAGACAAGGAACAGGCTATCAAGGGCAAGGAAGCTGAAGTGAGTGGGACTAAAGATCTCCTGAACAGCTTAGACAAGAAAAATTAAAATCCATTTTTCATTAGAATCTGCAAAAAAGAAGGCTGCTCAAAAGCCTCTTATCTGAAATCGGGGTCGAGTCATCCCCCAGCCATTCATTTGTCTATCAAAATGCCCGCTTTCATCGAAGCGATAAAATACTTAAAGGATTTTTTGGCAATTTCGCTCAATTTTTAAATCAACTTTCCAATAACATGAAGCAAAAAATTTTCCTAACCTGCTGGCTACTTGTGGGCGTCGTTTCCCTACAGGCCCAGATGAACAAAATTAACTTTGTGGAGTATGACCTGCCCAACGGTTTGCATGTCATCCTGCACGAAGACCACTCCACCCCCATCGTGGCCGTTTCCGTTTTGTACCACGTGGGATCGAAGAATGAAAAACCCGACCGCACCGGATTTGCTCACTTTTTTGAACACCTGCTTTTCGAGGGTTCAGAAAATATCGAACGGGGACAATTTGACGACTACGTACAAGAGGCCGGAGGTTACAACAACGCCAACACCTCCTGGGACAGAACTTTCTACTACGAGGTCTTCCCCTCGAACCAGATGAAGTTGGGGCTTTGGCTCGAATCAGAGCGCATGTTGCAGGCGAAAGTGGAAGAAAAGGGAATTGAAACGCAGCGCCAGGTGGTAAAGGAAGAACGTCGCCAGCGGATAGACAACCAGCCCTATGGCTCTATTTTGGAGGAATCCATGAAGCGGGCGTTTACGGTACACCCTTACCACTGGCCTATCATCGGGTACATGGAGCACTTGGACGCTGCTCAGGAGGAGGATTACAAGCAGTTTTATAAGGACTTTTACATCCCCAATAACGCTACGCTTTCCATCGCCGGCGACATCAATATCAACCAGGCTAAAAGATCCATTGAAAAATATTTTGGCAGCATTCCAAGAGGAAGCGAACCCTATCGCCCAAATATCGTCGAGCCGCCTTTGAAGAGTGAGATTAGAGACACGATCTACGACAATATCCAATTGCCCGCCGTCATCCAAACCTACCGGATACCCGCCCAGGGAACGCCGGATTATTACGCTTTGTCCATGCTCAGCCAGTTGTTGTCGCAGGGCGAGAGCTCCCGCCTCCAACGCGCCTTAGTGGACGAGCAGCAAAAAGCCTTAGCTGTCGGCAACTTCCCGATTTCGATGGAAGACCCCGGCGTGTCGCTCGTGTTCGCCATTTGCAATGGGGGCGTAGATCCGAAGGAAGTGGAAGACGGCATTGACGCAGAAATAAAGAGGGCGCAAAATGAATTGATAACAGAGGAAGAGTTTCAAAAACTTCGCAACCAGGTGGAAAACGACTTTGTCACAGCCAATTCTACGGTGCAGGGCATTGCGGAGAGCTTAGCCAACTACCATACTTATTTTGGCGACGCCAATTTGATCAACACGGAAATTGAGCGCTTCCTGGGAGTGACTCGCGAGGATATCCAGCGCGTGGCCAGGAAGTATTACAACCCCGGCAATCGGGTGGTACTGTATTATTTGCCCAAAACTCAAAACCCCTGATAGTCAGGGGTTAAGCATTTATTTTTTAAAAAAAATTAATACTCGTAGAAATGGTAAAATCAACTTTCAAAACAGGAGTTAGCGCTAAACCCGCTTCTTTGGAAACCTTTGGTTAATTCTTTGAAGTCGTTTTTCCATTCTTTTAAAAATAGAACAACTGATGAAAAAAATAATGTTTTTCAATTTTCTGTTCGGCTTCCTGCTGCTGTCGCAGAGTGCCTTTTCGCAGGAAGATTTTCGAAAAAATGCACCCCAGCCAGATCCGGCGCCTAAAATCACACTGGGGAAATCCGAACAGTTCACGCTCAATAACGGCCTAAAAGTCATCGTCGTGGAAAACCACAAATTGCCGAGGGTCTCCTTCCAGATATTTGTGGATGTGCCGCCCTTCCTCGAAGGGGACTACGCCGGCTCTGCCTCCTTAGCCGGTCAGATGCTGGGCAGGGGTACAAAAACCCGCAGCAAAGCTCAGATTGACGAAGCCGTTGACTTCATAGGCGCCTCTCTGAACACCAGCGCCAACGGAGTGAGCGGCAGCAGCCTGACCCGCCACAAAGACAAATTGCTCGACATCATGGCAGATGCGCTCTTCAACCCCGTGTTTCCAGAGGAGGAATTCGAAAAGCTGAAAAAGCAGACCCTTTCGGGGCTACAGGCTTCCAAAGACGATCCGAACGCAATAGCTTCCAATGTGGCTTCCGTGCTGAGAAACGGGAAGAATCACCCCTACGGCGAGATTGAAACGGAAAGCACCATCAGCGACAGCGATCTGGAACGGTGCAAAGCCTATTACAACACTTATTTTAAACCGAACATCTCCTATTTCATCGTAACGGGGGATATTACCGCTAAGGATGTTAGAAGCCTCGCGGTGAAATATTTTGGAGACTGGAAGAAAGGCGAGGTGGCCAGGGACGTTTTCCCCGTTCCACAAAGGCCGGAGACAACACAGCTTGATTTTGTTGACAAAGCGGGCGCCGTTCAGTCCGTCATCAACATCACCTATCCCATTGACCTGAAACCCGGCCATGACGACGCCATCAAAGCCAGCGTGATGAATACTTTGCTGGGCGCTTATTTTGGCAGCCGCCTCATGTCCAATCTTCGGGAAGACAAGGGATATACTTACGGCGCGCGTTCCAGCCTTAGCGCCGATCCCGTCATTGGTAATTTTACAGCCTATGCCAGCGTGCGCAACGAGGTGACGGATAGCTCCATCGTTCAGTTCCTGGTAGAGTTGAATCGCCTTCGCAAAGAGGCGCCTCCTCAAAAGGAATTAGATATGGTGAAAAACGTTATGACCGGAAGCTTTGCCCGCTCTTTGGAAAGCCCCGCAACGGTAGCGCGATTTGCGCTCAGCACTGCCCGCTACAAGCTGCCGGAGGATTACTACAGTACCTATTTGGAGAAAATCAGCAAAGTGACGCAGGAGAATATTTTGGAAATGGCCATGAAATATCTCGCCCCTGATCAGGCATATATTTTAGTGGTCGGCAACAAGGACGAAGTGGCCGATAAGCTCGGCGTTTTCTCTGCCGACAACACGGTCAATTACTACGATGTCTATGGCAATAAGATAGAGGACGCCGGACTGAGCGTACCCGAAGGAGTTACCGCCGAAACGGTTCTGGCCGATTACCTGGCAGCTATTGGCGATCCTGCCAATCTGAAAGGTCTCAAAGACATTAAAATCGTCATGTCCACCGAAATACAGGGAATGACTTTGGAAACTACCCTATATCACAAAACGCCGAACAGGCTGCGGATGGATAACTCCATGATGGGTACCATTGCCCAACAATCCATCTTCGACGGAACCAAAGGGGTAAATGTCCAGATGGGACAAAAGATACCTATGGAACCAGATCAGTTAGAAGACATGCAGATAGATTCCAGACTCTTCCCGGAACGCTATTTTGCCGAACTGGGCGTGAAGACAGAATTGAAAGGAGTGGAAATGGTCGAAGGCAAAAAAGCTTACAAAGTAGCTATCGAATATCCTTCCGGCACAAAAAAGACGGACTATTTCGACGTAGAGACGAGTCTGAAAATCAGAGAGATAGAGCAGAATGAAGGCATGACAACCACCAACGATTACAGCGATTACAAAGTGGTGGACGGTATTAAAATCTATCACAAGGTGACGATCGCCGGAGGTTTCCCTGTACCATTGATGATGGAAACCAAATCAATAGAGGTGAATAGCGGAATAGGAGACGAGGTTTTTAAAGTGGAATAAGTCTCTGCTTCATTTATTCTCTTTTCAACGCTGACGGCCTTTTAGCGTTTTACAAGGCGGCAGCTTAAAAGGCTCTGGTGGGGTATGCCAGAGCCTTTTCTTATGGAGCGGGGAGAACCAGGGCTTTGAGCCCGCTTTCTCATCCGCTGCTTTAGGGAATTTATAGACGCTATCGAGCCTAAAACGGCGAAGGCGCCGAGAGCGCCCCAAATTCCCCTTCCCTGGAGGGGATCAGGAATGGTCGGCAGGTATTAAGTCTTCAGAACTGAGACCACAAAAAAAGGCTTCTGCACAATCAGTGCAGAAGCCTTTTTGTTGAAAGGCCAGAAGGTTTATCGTGGCTGTAAGGTAAATACCACCCTTCTGTTTTTAGCTCTTCCCTCAGCGGTGTTGTTGTCTGCGATCGGATTATTTTCACCGTGACCGATGTAGGACATGAGCGATTTGCTGACTCCTCTGCTCGCTAAGTAGTCATAGCATGCCTGTGCCCTTCTCTCGGACAATTGCTGATTGGCGAAATCGTTCCCCACGCTATCGGTGTAGCCGTCGATAGAAAGCTTATAGCCCGGATAGCGCTGGATGATCTCAGCAATTTGATTCAGAACGCCTTTGGAGGAGCTCAGCAGATTGGAACTGGCTGTTTCAAACTGAACATTACGCATGGCCAAATCCAGGACAGCTTTGTCTTCTGCTTTGATTTCAGGGCAGCCGCTGTTGGAGGCCGGGCCTGCGAGCGTAGGACATTTATCGTATGGGTCGGCAATGCCGTCGCCATCAGTATCCGGGCAGCCATTGAATTGACGAGGGCCGGGCTGGGTCGGACATTCGTCGTCTTTGTCAGGAATGCCGTCGTTGTCCGTATCCGGGCAGCCTCTGTGCTCGGCGGGGCCTGGCTCGTTCGGGCAATCGTCCTCGGCATCCGTGATACCGTCTCTGTCGGCATCCGGGCAACCGTTCAATGCAGCTAAACCGGCGACTGTCGGGCAATCGTCTTCTTTATCAATGATACCATCGCCGTCAGTGTCGGGGCATCCGGCAAATCTTCTCAGACCTGGTTCGTCTGGGCAATCATCCAGATGATCTGGAATACCGTCGCCGTCCCTGTCTGGGCAACCGTTTAGACGAGCCTCGCCGGGTTCGTTTGGACAGGCGTCGTCTTTATCGGCAATACCATCGCCGTCAGTGTCGGGGCATCCGCCCAGAGCGGCTGGGCCTGGCTGAGTCGGACATTTGTCTTCGCTATCGACGATGCCGTCTCCGTCAGTGTCTCTATCGCCAAAACGATAAGTGAGGACGAGGCCGCCGAAGTTATAAACGTCGTTATCTTTTGGATTTCCGCGCACTTCGCTGATTCCATCTAAGTAGTCGTCAAATGTGAAGCGCATGCCGAGCTCCAGACCGAGATTGACTTTGCGACTGAGGTCGTATTTGATACCCACACCAAGCGGAAGCGCAAAGTGAGTATTGGAATAATTGCTGGTAGGGTCGCCTACACCGGAAGGGATATCCTTGGGATTAGTGAAGGCAAGTCCGAGTCCACCAAAAACGTAGGGTGAAAAGACCTTTGAAAACTTCCCGTTACCATCCCAGCGCTGATTTCCGAAAAACTCGTATTCCCCCAACAGAGAAAGCTCCACTAAGGAAGAATTGAATTTACGTCCAACGTCTTTATTTATATCGTAGTTTAGGTCGTCTCCTTTGACCTTGCCGTAAAACAAGTTGAGGCGAAGCCCCAAGGAGTTAGTAAGGTTGTGGCGTACAAGCGCACCGACAGCGAGACTGGGCTGTTTGAAAGTAAAAGATGGTTCAACGAGGTCTCCTAAGTAATTGGAATAACCCAGGAACAGACCACCTTCCCATTTCTCCTGGCTCATACCGAGCAGTGGTAGCAACAAGATAAGCGAGAGTAGGTGAATTTTTTTCATACAATTGTTTTAAAAAAAATTAAATATAAAGATGAATAAAAAAGAACTCAAGAAATGGATTCCTAATTTGTTAAAAAAGAAGAACTTTAGTTGACATAAATGGGCTAAAGGTGTGGTATTGTAAAGGAAGTAGCGGCAAAAGTGAAAAAAATGACCTGAATTACCAAAATTGAGATGGATAAAGATTTAAATTCCAGGGTTATTTTCCAGTCATTTTCCACATGCGTTTCAGGCTAAGCCCTAATCCCTTCTTCCAACCAGCCCGCTTTAGCCCTGAACGCCATCTACGCCGCATTCTATTTACTACCTTTGCACCCTTAAAAATCTGTCAGGTAAGACTTGTTCTTTCTGAGGATTCGCCGACCCTTCGAATGTCAAAAATGTCAATTTTCTCCTTTCGCTAAGGTCGCTTTTTAATCAATTTTACTTTGATGGTGTTCATAGGAAGCAGAATTTGGAGGGCTTCAAAAACGGCGCTCCCATTTTGTTCATGCAGCCATTTTTTTACCCATAAAAAATTTACACAAAATCATTATGAGAGTTGAAAAAGCAGACTACGCAAAAATCCCTGCGATAGCCGCCAGAGATTTAGCCTATATCCAGGAGGTTCCCGCTCTCCGGGATTTTTACAAATACCCTGTTAACATAGAGGCTTTTCAGCAGGTTATCGAAGATAAGAAGCAGGACAAAATAGACAGAGACCTGTTGGTCGAAGTCCTCCGCAGCCAGAATGAAGGACTTCCAGGCTCCGATGCCTGGGAGGCAAATATCCGGGCGCTGAAGTCTGAAAATACCTTTACCGTCGTCACGGCGCACCAGCCGTCTCTGTTCACCGGGCCGCTCTACTACATTATTAAAATAGTGTCCGTTCTGAACTTAGCGAAGGCTCTGAACGCATTTCATCCCCAATATCGCTTTGTGCCCGTTTTCATTTCCAGTGGAGAAGACCACGACTTTGAGGAAGTCAACCATTTGAATCTTTTTAATAAAACCCTGACCTGGGAAAGTGGAGAATCGGGGCAGGTCGGTTTGATGAAGACTTCCAGCCTCCAGCCCGTGCTTGCAGAGTTAAAGGGAGTTTTGGGCGAATCGGAAGAGGCTCGCTTCATGTACGAAAAGATTCACCGAATCTATACTTCCTATCCCCGCTACGCCCAGGCAGCCCTGGCCTTCACACACGAGCTTTTTAAGGACGACGGTTTAGTCATTCTCAATGCCAGCGACACCCGTTTGAAACGGGAATTCCTACCCATTATTCGCGAAGAGATACTCAATCAGCCTTCCTTTAACCTGGTCAACGAAACCATAGAGAAATTAGAGGCAGCCGGCTTTCCCGCACAGGCGACGCCGAGAGAAATTAACTTCTTCTACTTAGGCGAGCAGTTTCGGGAAAGGATTGTTGAGGAAAATGGAGTCTTCTCCGTCCTCAATACCGATCTGAGTTTTTCCAGAGCAGAAATGGAAGCGGAAATTGAAACCCATCCGGAGCGCTTTAGCCCGAATGTCGTCATGCGGCCGCTCTACCAGGAAAAGATTTTGCCCAACTTAGCCTATATCGGCGGCGGCGGCGAACTGGCCTACTGGCTCGAAAGGAAAGCTCAGTTTCAGCGCTTTGGCCTCAATTACCCTATGCTGATTCGCAGAAACTCCGCCATGTGGATAGACCCCGCCAACTCCAAAAGAATGGAAAAACTGGGCCTTGAGGTCAATGACCTGTTTCAGGATACGGAGGATCTTATTAAGTTTTACCTAAAAGCCAATGCCGAGGCGGAATTCCACCTGACCGAAGAAAAAGAGGAATTGGAAAAGGTGTTTAAAAAAGCGGCGGGAAAAACGGAAGCGGTAGATGCGACTTTAGTGAAAACCGTTTGGGCGGAGCATAGCAAAGCGCTGAAAAGTCTGGAACAATTGGAAGTGCGACTAATCAGAGCCGAAAAGCAAAAACACGATACCACCGTTCAGCAAATCAGAAATTTGAAAGAAAAACTATTTCCCAACAACGGCCTCCAGGAGCGCTATGACAATTTCCTGCCTTTTTACCTCAAACATGGGCAGGAGTTTTTTGAAGAACTAAAAAAGAACCTCGATCCCTTCGACAAGCGATTTACGGTTTTGATAGCCTGAGGCGCCTCTTTGGAGCAATCATTTGCGGTAAACCCGCAGCGACCTGAAAAGACTTCAAATAGGTTTTTAAAAAAATATTTTTAGAATAAAAAAAATGCCGGACGAAATCACATTCGCCCGGCATTTCATTTCAGTTAGTCGCCATTACTTTTCTGCCATAAACGGATAGCGATAATCCGTCGGCGTGAGGAAGTTTTCCTTGATGGCCCGCGGCGATACCCAGCGCAGCAGGTTCCAAACGGAGCCGGCTTTATCGTTTGTTCCCGAAGCCCTCGCTCCTCCGAACGGCTGCTGGCCTACGACTGCGCCCGTCGGCTTGTCGTTGATGTAGAAGTTGCCGGCGGCATGGCGGAGTTTTTCTTCGGCTGTGCGAATGGCATAGCGATCCTGCGCAAAAACTGCCCCCGTCAATCCGTAAGGAGAGGTGGAGTCTAACAGTTCCAGCGTTTGCTCGTATTTCTTATCGTCGTACACGTAAACCGTCAACACGGGGCCGAATAGCTCTTCACACATCGTTGCGTACTTCGGATCAGAAGTCAAAATGACCGTCGGCTCGATGAAATAGCCCTCTTTTTTGCTGTAATTCCCCCCGGCGACTATTTCAGCCTTATCGGTCTTTTTGGCCTCGGCGATGAAGCCGGTGATTTTGTCGAAGGCCTTTTCGTCAATGACGGCATTGATGAAATTGGTAAAGTCTTCCGGCGATCCCATTTTCATGCTGGCGAGGTCTTCTACCAGGTATTTTTTGACATCCTTCCAAAGGCGCTTGGGTATGTAAGCTCTGGACGCCGCCGAGCATTTTTGACCCTGGTATTCGAAAGCGCCTCTGCTCAGCGCGGTGGCCACTTGTTTGGCGTTGGCGGAAGGGTGGGCGATGACGAAGTCCTTGCCTCCCGTTTCGCCGACGATGCGGGGGTAAGCCTTGTAATTCGGCAGGTTTTCGGCGATTTCTTTCCAAAGAGTCTGAAACACGCCAGTACTTCCCGTAAAGTGCAGACCTGCAAAATCGGGGTGAGAGAAGATGACGTCTCCCGCCACCGGCCCGCTTACATAGACGAGATTGACGACTCCCGCAGGCAATCCGGCTTCTTCCAACACTTCCATGATGACGGCGGCGGCGTAGATCTGCTGCTCAGAGGGCTTCCACACCACGGTGTTGCCCATGATGGCCGGAGCTGCCGGCAGGTTTCCTGCTATGGAAGTAAAGTTGAACGGAGTGAGCGCAAAGATGAACCCTTCCAGCGCGCGGTACTCCATGCGGTTCCAGATACCTGGAGAACTTTCGGGCTGCTGGCTGTAGATTTCCGTCATGAACTGGACATTGAAGCGCCAAAAGTCGCACAGCTCGGCGACGGCGTCAATCTCTGCCTGAAAGACGTTTTTCGACTGGCAGAGCATCGTCGCAGCGTTCATTTTGGCGCGATACGGACCTGACAGCAGGTCGGCGGCTTTCAGAAAAATAGCGGCGCGGTCCTGCCAGGGCATGTTTTCCCAGTCCTTTTTGGCGGCTAAGGCGGCGTCAATCGCCTGTCCGACCAATTTTGCATCGGCTTTGCCGTGGTAGCCGAGCGTGTGTTTCAATTCGTGGGGCGGATGGATAGCGACTTTCCCGTCGCCCATTACTTTTTTTCCGCCAATGGTCATCGGTACTTCGATGGTTTTTGATTTCAATTCTTTGAGCGCAGCCTTCAGAGCAGCCCTTTCGGGCGAATCCGGCGCGTAGGACAGCACCTCCTCATTGACTGCAATGGGTACTTCAAAAAATGCGTTTGCCATGATTATTTATTGATTTAAAAAATGGTTAGACTTTTCCGGGTGGCTGAACTCCTTCCTGATGAAGCTTCAAAACCTTATCAATCTGGAAGCCAGCCTGAAAACGGCGCAAAAGTAGGAAAATGAAACCCCGGTCGGGGCGCCAAAAATCATCGGCTGCCTGGCCTTCAAAGAATTTTTGGCAAATCCTCCAATCGTCCGATTTGGTAAGTGGGCTGAATGGCCGTGAGGTTAGCTGATTTTTTGGGATTGAACCAGCAGGTGTCTGTGCCATAATCGCCGCCTCCTTTGATATCGGATTGCAGGCTGTCGCCGACGACCAACACCTGCGATTTTTCCGGATAACCCATTTTTTCAAATGTATATTCAAAAAAACCGGCATGAGGCTTAGCCATGCCAATTTCATCCGAAACGACGATGACTTCAAAAAAGGACTCTAACTCTGCCAGACGGATGCGCGGGCGCTGTACTTCTTTCAGGCCGTTGGTAATCAGACCCAGATGAAAATTATTTTCCAATAAACTTTCCACTAATTCAACAGCGCCATCCACTAAGAACCTGGTTTGAGAAAGTTCTGATAAATAGTGGGAATTCATTTCCAAAGGCTCTCTGTATTCTCCTGCCGCATCTAAGAAGCGTTCAAAGCGAACCCGTCTCAATTCAACCGCTGACAGCTCCTGTCGTTCAAAAGCAGCCCAGGTTTCCTGGTTGAAATACTCGTACACCTCCCAAAAATTCCCCCTGTCTTTTATTTCAAAATGCTTCAAAGTCCTGCCGAAGGCATGGCGCGCCGAGCGGTTGAAGTCGAACAGGGTATCGTCTGCATCAAAAAGTATCCAGGGATAGCGCATTTTAATAATGAATTGAAAAGATCAAAAAAAATCTGTGTCTGCTAGTCCGAATGAATCTACCTCACGGCAATCTCCTTCGGGATGAAGGCTGCGACATCGCCTCCGCCCCTGATGATTTCCCGGACGATGGTGGAACTGATATGCGATAACTGCGGTTCGCTGATCAGGAAGAGGGTCTCCAGGTTGTCGCCGACGATGAAATTGAGCTGGGAAATGGTTTTTTCGTAATCGAAATCCGAGGCGTTCCGCAGGCCGCGGATCAGAAAATGAGCGCCGACTGTATTGCAAAATTTGGCGGTTAGCCCCTCGTAGTAGTCTATGGAGATTTTAGGCTCCTTCGCAAAAACATCTTCCAGCCACTTCAGTCGCTGCTCTAAACTGTACAGCGTTTGCTTTTGAGAATTGTGCCCTATGGCTACCACGACCTTGTCAAACAGAGGCAGCGCCCGCTCCACAATCCTGACATGGCCGGTAGTGATGGGATCAAAAGTGCCGGGGAAAACTGCGATTTTCATTTTGTGCAATTGAGTTTTGCGAGAAATACAATTCCTGCTAACTGCCAGACTTTATCGGGCGCTTCCATGCGGAAAAAAAACCTTTTAAAGGCTGTAAACTGAGCGTTTTACGACTTGGCATAGTGGCAGATTTACAGCGCAAAAGTTCAATCGAAGAACTGAACTTGAATCCACCACAAAGCTGTTATACGAAACACTGAACCCGCCATTACGCAAAACCGCTGTTAGGGCTGGCGTTCTTGTCTTTCGTATGTTTTCGTCTTTGTCAAGCTGTTGTTTTTTTTGCCTTTTTGGGTTTCTCTTTTGTAAACAAATCTGCTGTATATTTTTCGTATAGTTTAAATAAAAACTCCATTCTGTTGGCTTCGCTTTTAAAGGCTTGAGAACGGTATGCCAGGTCAACAGCTCTGTCCAATTCGTTGTGTGCTTTTACCAATGCAGGTGGCATGGTCAATGGGTCGTAAAGGTCGGCAAGTGAACTGTTAGGAAATTGCTGTCTTGCTTCTAAAACTTTTTGTGCTGCTGTTTCAATGGCAGTAATCTGTTTACCAGTCAAGTTGTCCGGCCAAGGAAAATTATTGTAAACAATATCTTTTGAATATCGAAAATCACTTTTCAATCTTCCGCAGATGTATTTTACCCAAGCCATATGCATCTTAGACATTAAAACTCCAAAATGATATTGGTT
>CAZXQI010000039.1:0-29990 GCA_964643005.1 uncultured Saprospiraceae bacterium
AACTCTTCTGCAACTATTTCTAAAATGCTATCGCAAAACTTTAGACAACTTCAAACAGACAACCCTTAAGCCGCCCCACATTGAGCCTTTTTGTAAAAATAAATTTTTGAATGAGTCCTGCCGCCAAGCAAAATGTAGATTATAAAATTCTGGGAAGACTGATCGCCGAGGCGAAACCCTACAGGCTTGTATTGTCTATTTCCACTTTGCTCGCTGTGATATTGGCGCCTGTTTCCATCTTGCGCCCCTATCTCGTGCAAGTGATGGTGGATCAGTACGTTTTTAAGTATGACATTCCAGGCCTGACGAGGATGGCGCTGCTCTTTATCGGCGTGCTTTTGCTAGAGTCCGCCATTCGCTATTCCTTCATTTACTCATCGAACTGGGTGGGCCTGGCGGTGGTGAGAGATTTGAGGGTCAAAGTTTTTAATCACATCACTTCCCTGCGACTCGCTTACTTCGACAGAACGCCCGTCGGCATTTCCACCACCCGTACCATTAGCGATATTGAAAATATCAACTCTGTTTTTTCACAGGGAGTGAACACGATTATCGCCGACTTCCTCACAGTATTTGTGGTGCTGGGCGTCATGTTTTCCGTGAGCTGGAAACTGACCTTAGTCTGTCTGACGACTCTGCCCTTCCTGATTGTGGCCACTTATGTTTTTAAGGAAAAAGTAAAGAAGTCCTTCCAACGGGTCAGAGCGGAGATTGCCAGAATGAACGCTTTCTTGCAAGAACGGCTGACGGGTATGCGCATCGTCCAGATCTTCAACGCAGAAAAGCAGGAAGTTGACAGATTCAAAAAGATCAACAGGGAATACACCCAGGCCAATATTGACTCCATCTTTTACTACTCCGTCTTTTTTCCTGTAGTGGAAATCATCTCTGCCGCCTCCTTAGGCCTGATGGTTTGGTGGGGCGCCAGAGAGAGTCTGGGCAACGAAGTTTCGTTGGGCGCTCTTGTGGCCTTCCCCTTGTACCTGAGCATGCTGTTCAGACCCATCCGGATGCTGGCCGATAAATTTAATACCCTCCAAATGGGATTAGTTGCCGCTGAGCGGGTCTATGCCCTGCTCGATCGGAGCGACCGCATTCCGAATAAGGGGAAAATCATTCCTCAGGAATTCCGCGGAGATATTTCCTTTAAAAATGTCTGGTTTGCCTACAACATGCCCGACTGGGTGCTGAAAGACATTAGCTTTCAGGTGGCGCCGGGCGAAACGCTGGCGCTCGTCGGCAGCACAGGCTCCGGCAAAACATCCATCATCAGCATCCTCAACAAGCTGTATGAAATACAAAAGGGATCTATTGAAATTGACGGCATAGACATCCACGATTACGAGCTTTTCGCTTTTAGAAAAAGAATTGCCGTGGTATTGCAGGACGTGTCCCTCCTGTCCGGTTCTGTCTTAGAAAACATCACCCTACGCGATACGCAGATCAGCAAAGAGCAGGTGATAGAAGCCGCTAAAATGATCGGCGCCCATGAATTTATTGAAAAACTACCTGGCGGCTACGACTACCAAGTGATGGAGCGGGGCGCCACGCTGAGCATGGGACAACGACAACTCATCTCCTTTGTGCGGGCGCTGGTATTTGATCCCGACATCCTCATCCTCGACGAAGCAACCTCTTCTATCGACCCGGAGTCAGAGGAAGTAATTCAATATGCCATTGAAAAACTAATCACCCGCCGCACTTCTATTATCATCGCACACCGGCTCTCGACTATCCGCCACGCCAACAAAATCATGGTGTTGGAGAAAGGACAGATTCGGGAACTCGGCACGCATGACGAGCTGCTCCAGATAGAAAACGGGCGCTACAGAGAACTCTATGAAATGCAGTTTCTTCAAATAGATTACGCATAGGTTTTGATTAACTTTGCACCGGTGATTTTTACGGCCTCCCTAAAAGAGAAAATTCCGGAATAATCCCTTTCCTTCCGTATCGAACCCTTCTTTTTTTATTCTAAAAAAATTGACCGCCCTTTGGTGGAAGGTCGGCAACCCAAAGTTTTTGTAATCGTACTATTTAAAAAGCTTGAAGGCATGAAAGCAATGAGCATTTTATATGTGGAAGACGAGATAAAAGTGGCCGCTTCTGTAAAGCAGGGTTTAGAAGAACATGGCTATGTAGTGGATCTGGCGCCGGATGGCGCAGTGGGCAATTTTCTGGCCGCTGGCAAAGACTACGACCTAATCTTATTGGATGTCAATTTGCCGCACATCAGCGGCTATGATGTGTGTCGCAGTATTCGCACCAAGAACCCGACCGTTCCCATCATTATGCTGACGGCTATGCACGGCATTGACAGCAAGATTTCAGGATTTGATGCGGGCGCCGACGACTATCTGGTGAAGCCGTTTGACTTTCGGGAATTGCTGGCGAGGGTAAAAGTTTTTTTGAAGAGAAGCGCAATAGGGGAGAAAGAACAGGATGAGGAAGTCATCCTGAAAGTGGCAGACCTTGAATTGAACACCGCCGAAAAAACGGCCTGTCGTCAGAGCAAACCCATTAACCTGACCGCCAAAGAATTTGCCCTGCTCGAATTTTTGATGCGTAGAAAAGGCCGCGTGTCCAGCAGGATTGAAATAAGCGAGCACGTCTGGGATTTAAATTTTGACACGGGAACTAATGTCGTGGACGTGTACATCAATTTCCTCAGGAAAAAAATTGACAAGAATTTTGAGCCTAAACTCATTCACACCAAAGCGGGAATGGGCTATTTTTTAAAAGAACTTTAAAGTTGGACTCCCCAACCCCGGCTCCTATAAGTATTTGATTATAAGTCAAAAATGATGGATTGAGATGAATATACTTGCCAAATTAACCCTCCGCTTTTCTGTCATTGTGGCTTCCATTCTCATTCTTTTTTCAATAGCTATCTATGCTCTTTCTGCCGAATACCGGGAAGAGGAATTTTTTGACCGCCTTGAAAGAAGAGCTATTACGACCGCGCGTTTGTTCTCGGCAGTTGAAGAAATAAATCGCGACTTGCTGCGAATCATCGAGCAGAATTCCGCCCCCCCATTGCCCGATGAGAAAATCCCTTTTTTTGATAACAATGACAAACTGGTTTACAACAGCGCCGGACAGGAAATCGAGCCTGTATCCCCGGCTCTTTTGGATAAAATCCGGAATGCAACCAGCATTCGCTTTACTTCCGAAGGCTATGAGCAATTCGGATTCCTCTACCAGGACGGCGAAGAAGACCTCGTCATTCTGGCTTCCGCTTACGACCGATACGGGTATAGGAAACTGAGCAATCTCAGGGCGGTGCTGTTGCTGGGCCTTCTGTTTGGAATGATGGTTATCGTATTGGCGGGCAGAATCTTTGCCGGCCAGGCTCTCGCCCCTTTGTCCAAAATAAACAGCCAGGTCTCTGAAATCACGGCGGGGAGTCTCGATAAGCGGGTGGATGAGGGGAATAAAAAAGACGAAATAGCTCGCCTGGCCATGAACTTCAACCGCATGCTCGAACGCCTGGAAACCTCCTTCGAGATGCAACAAAGCTTTGTTTCCAATGCCTCCCACGAGCTGCGGACGCCCCTGGCCGTCATGCGAAGCCAGATACAGGTTGCTTTGGAGAAAGAGCGCACTCCCGAAGAATACCGCCAGGTGATGGAATCTTTATTGGACGACACAAATTCCTTTACCGAATTGACTACGGGCTTATTGACGCTGGCTCATTCGGGCATGGATAAACAGCGCATCGTTTTTGCGCCGCTCAGAATTGACGAGGTTCTTTTTCCCGCTCAGGAAGAATTGGTCAAGCGCAAAAGGGATTACCGCTTCCAGTTTGATTACGATCAGCTACCGGAAAACGAAAATGATTTGACCATTCTCGGCAATGAACAATTACTACATGCAGTCTTCACTAATCTGATGGACAATGCCTGCAAGTTTTCTACGGAGCATACCGTCTATATTTCCCTTTCGGCAAAAGATCGCGAGCTGGAAATCCGCTTCCGCGACAGGGGAATCGGCATACCCAAAGAAGAAATGAACAAGATTTTCTCTCCTTTTTATCGTGGCGCAGGCGCCCAGAACATTGCCAGAGGACACGGCATTGGCCTGTCTCTTTGCCAAAATATAGCCCACCTGCACAGCGGTACGCTCGAAGCCAGATCCCTTGTTGGAGAGGGCAGCGTCTTTATTTTGAAATTGCCCATTTTGAACCGCTAACCGCCATTGCGGAAGTTCTGTTTCTGAAAGGAATCGCACCCCGAACAGTTTTTAATTTTAATTGTGTTTTAATGCTGTTTTAATGATGGTTTAAGCGAGACGCCCTCACCTTTGGCGCAGAAAATCGAAACAAAAAACATACCTCTGATTGGACCTACCCATTAAGTTATTCATTATCAATGGTTCCCTTCTTAGTTATAGTTGCAAAAAAAATTATTTAGTTAAGTAATCAGAATGTTCGATACCAGGAAAAAGCTGCTCTGCGAACGAGTGGAGCGGCTCCTTTTTTTTTGACATAAACGCAATAACTTACAGCAGACGCAAGGCTGCCTGTGAACATATTTATTTAAATCAAAAACCTTTTACCATTATGAAGAAGTTTGCCTTCTTGCTTTTGCTTTTCACATTTTTCTCAACCGTCCATCGAATCTATGCCGCCAAAACCGGCGACATCATTCTACACGTGGACAGCGTTGCTCATGTGAGTTGCTTTGGGGGAAATGATGGAGCTATATTCCTAACTGTTTTTGACGACGGCTTATCTTATGTCCTCGAGTGGAGCAACGGTGACACGAGTTTAAATCCTTCCAATCTGCCTGCCGGTACTTACAGCCTTACCCTTACGGATGCGGACGGCGATGTATCCATCCTCGAAGGAATTGAAATTCTCCAGCCCGAAGAACTGGCGATTAGTCTGGCATTTGTAGAACTACCCGACTGTGCCGGCCAGCCCGGAGCAATTGAAGCCTCCGTTCAGGGCGGCGCACAGCCTTACCAATACGCCTGGGCTTCCGGTCAGACCACCGCTCTTATAGATGGATTATCTGCCGGGGACTACGAACTGACGGTGACTGACGCCAATGGTTGTTCGACCGTCTTTTCTTATCTGCTGGAACCGGAATACCCCCTTGTATCTCTCGTTTCAAATGGAAATATCACCTGCGCCCAACAAGTCGTTACCCTTGACGGAACCGCATCCTATGCCAGCGGCGGCTTCTCCTATTCCTGGATAGCTGAAAATGGCGGCCAGTTCATTTCCACCACTGATTCATTGGTCGTCTGGGCTGATGCCGCCGGCTCTTATACGCTGGAGATAAGCGATCTCCAAAATGGTTGCACGAGCCTCGCAGGCATGGAGATTACAGTTGATACGCTTTTGCCCTTAGCCGATGCCGGCTCTGATCTGGAGCTTCCGTGTACGAACAGTGAAATCTCGATAGGTGGAGACGGCTCTACCGGACTTTTGTTCAGCTATGAATGGGAAGCCATAAATGGCGGAAATATCCTCGAAGGTGAAAACACGCTCTCCCCTCTTGTCAATCGCGCCGGCAGTTACATCCTGACTGTGAAGAACTTAGAAAATGATTGTGTAGCCAGAGATACCATGACCCTCGTCGGTCTCAATGAGCCGCCTGTCGCTGTTGTCAATGGCGGTACGCTGAACTGCCTGACAACTGAAATTCAGCTTGTCGTGGAGAACCCATTAAGCCATGCAGTTTTTGAATGGACAGGACCGGAGGGCTTCTTTTCTGAGGAGCTGTCGCCCTCTGTATCGGTGGCCGGCGCCTACATTCTTTTCGTTGTTGATACTCTGACGACATGCGCCGACGCGGCCGTCGCAGAAGTTTTTGAAAATACAAACCCTCCATTTTCCGAAATAAATGGCGGCGTACTGACCTGCGCAAATTCAACAGTGACGCTCAGCGTTACAGCAACTTCCGAAGACGTCGTATTTTCCTGGTTCGGGCCAAATGGATTTGCCTCTAGTGAGCAAAATCCTGTAGTGGATGAAGTGGGAGAATACACGCTGGAAGCTGAAGATACGCTGACGGGATGCTATGCCACGGCAATAGTGATTGTAGATGTTGATACGCTCGCTCCAACTGCAGATGCCGGTACCGGAGGAACCCTGACCTGTGCAGCGCCCTCTCTCCAGTTGGATGGATCTGCTTCCTCCCAGGGCGACCATTACGCCTACCTTTGGACGACTTCCGACGGTATCATCCTTTCTGGTGAAGAAACGCTTTCTCCCGAAGTGGGAAGCGCTGGCGTCTATACGCTGACCGTCGCCAACCTGATTAATGGCTGCACAGCTACCGACGAGCCTGAAGTATTGGAAGACAAACTCGCTCCTGTTGTGGAGGCCATTGGATCTGAGATTACCTGTTTTGAACCCAATACCCAATTGTTTGGAATTTTTGACACTGCCCATGTCAGCTTTATTTGGGAGGGGCCAAATGGCTTTTCTTCTTCTGAACAAAACCCCCTGGTGAGCGAAGGCGGCGATTTCCTTTTAACGGTGACCGACAGTCTGAATGGTTGCCCGGGAACCGCAACGGCTACGGTTATTGCCTTCACAACGGCGCCTGAACTGACCCTGACTGTTAGCGATACCATTACCTGCAACATTACAGAGGCAACCCTAACTGTCGGGTCTCAGTTGCCGGAGGTCGTTTACGCCTGGTCTGGTCCGAATGGATACCAGTCGGGCGATTCAATCATCGTAGTGAGCGAGCCTGGCATATATACTGTGCTGGCCATTGAGCTGGTTTACGGATGTATCGCTTTGGATAGCATCGCACTGGAAGCCGACCTGGTCGCCCCCATTGCCGATGCGGGAGCAGGCTTTAATCTCGACTGCCATGTTCAGAGCGGGTTTTTGGACGGCTCTCTTTCTTCTCAGGGTGGCAACTTCACTTATTCCTGGACTACCCTCGACGGCAACATCATTTCAGGAGAAAATACCCTGACACCAGAACTGGACGCCGCCGGAGTTTATACGCTTACCGTTGTGAATATCATTAACGGTTGCGCTTCCTCTGATGAAACCGAAGTAGTCCAGATAGCTCCGGTCACAGCAGAAATTAGCGAGCTGTCGGATGTAAGTTGTCATGGCGGAGCGGATGGTTCTGCAACGGTGGAAGCAGGCGGCGGCGTGGGGAGCTATGCCTATGCGTGGTCCAACGGCAGTTTGTCGGCGACAACTGCCGGCCTGATTATCGGAAGTTACTCTGTCACGGTGGCCGATGAAAGTAATTGTACAGCAGAAGCGACCATCCTCATTGGCCAGCCTGATTTGTTGGCGGCCAAGGCCGTCGCCACCGCTCAAAACCTGGCCAATATTGACGACGGAACCGCAGCAGCCAACCCAGATGGCGGTACGCCTCCTTACAGCTTCGAATGGAGCAATGGCGATACAACTCAGGTAATCAGCGATCTGGCGCCTGGCCCTTACACGGTAATAGTAACAGATGCCAACGGATGCACTGCCATTGAAACTGTCAATGTCAATTTATTTGATTGCGCTTTGACCGGTTCTATTTCAGCGACAAACGCATCTTGTTTTGGCGTAGCCGATGGGACAGCGGGCGTTTATCTTGAAAATGAAACAGCCCCCATTCAGTTTTCCTGGTCAAATGGCGATTCACTGCCCGTAGCTGCTAATCTTGCAGCGGGTATTTATCACGTTACCATAACCGATAGCACCAATTGCTCTATCATTTTGACGGCAGGCATTGCGCAGCCTAATGAAATCGTGGTGGCGGAACTGGCTCATGAAGACCTGGCTTGCCCCACAGAGCAAAATGGCTCGGTAACAGTCGCCGCCAATGGCGGCGCGCAGCCTTATGCTTATACCTGGTTCGATGGAAGCGAGGGCAATGCAATCGGCGACCTCAGCCTGGGCGATTATGGAGTGACAGTTACAGATGCCGACGGCTGTGAAGCGACCTACATTGCCACTATTGCCAGCTATGATAACGAACCGCCGGTGCTGGTTTTGCAAAGTATCACAACTTTCTTAGATGGAAATGGCCAGGCCAATATCGCCGGAGAAATGCTGGACGCCGGAAGTTTTGATAATTGCGGAATCGCCGCCTGGTCGGTTACTCCCGATAGCTTTGACTGTAGTCAGACTGGTAACCAGACTGTAATTGTCAGCCTTACTGACCTAAACGGCAATGAGAGTTCTTCTGAAATTGACATTGTTGTTCTGGATACTCTGGCTCCTGAGCTGTTGTGTCCCGACGATATGGTAATCAGCGCCTGTAATGCAGAGTTGTTTTACAACCTGCCTGCTTTCGCCGACAATTGCTCCTTTGACTTAGAGCAACTCCAATTGACGGAGGGTCTTCCTTCTGGGTCTGCCTTTCCCCCGGGACTAACCACGCAGGTCTTTTCATACACCGACGCATCGGGGAATTCCGGCGAATGTAGTTTCACTGTGGAAGTTGTGGAAGGACTTTCAGTTGATTATTCTTTGTCCCACGCCTCCTGCGCTGGGGCCTGCGATGGCAGTATCGAACTGTTCCTTTCCAATGGATTAGAACCGTATTCCATACTTTGGAGCAATGGCGCCACCAGCGAAAACCTGAACGACCTGTGCGCAGGTTTTTACGTAGCTTCCATCACTGATGGTAGCGGATGTAGTTTGGAAGTATCTTTTGAAATTGAAGAACCTGAAGTTTTGGTCATAGGCGTATTGGAAGTGGTGCAGCCCGTTTGTGCGGAAGACGCATCAGGTGAAATTTCTGTTGAAATTGCCGGCGGCGTCCAACCTTATCAGATTTTATGGTCGAACGGCTCAGATTCAACGACGGCAGATAAGCTTTTACCCGGCAATTATCTTATAGAAGTAACAGACGGCCAGGGCTGTACTGTAGGCTTAGAAGTTGCCGTTTCTGCGACTGACAGCCTTTTTCCAGTTCTGAGCTTACAGGATTTGACCGTACAGACTGGAGAAGATGGCTCTGTCAATTTGAACGCATCTGATTTTGATGCGGGAAGCGCCGACAACTGCGGTATTGCTTTCTGGACGGTCAGCCCCGAAAGTTTTGGCTGTGAAGATCTGGGTACGCACACGGTTACAATCACAGCGACGGATGGCAATGGCAATTCGAGCTCAGCGGAGGCGCAGGTTACTATAGTTGACAATCTGGCGCCCACGCTTACCTGCCCCGGCAATATTTCAGTTGGCTACTGCGCTCCGCTTGTGTCGTTTGTACTGCCCCAAATAAACGATAACTGTACCTCCGATCCGACTTTGCTACAACAAACTACCGGATTGCCTTCCGGCTCCAGTTTCCCCTCAGGCTCTACCTTGCAGACCTTTACTTATACGGATGCCTCTGGAAATATCGGTAGCTGTAGTTTCGTGGTGACAGTGGGTACAGTAGCTGAAATAACGCCGACGATAAATAACGCGCCCTGTTTTGGTCAGTGCGATGGAGAAATATCACTGGCTGTCAACGGCGGCCACCCGCCCTATACAATCGTCTGGAGCAACGGCCTGACCGGCTCGGTGGCCGGCGGCTTATGCGCAGGCGAGTACACCGCCTCTGTCACAGACGCCAGTTCCTGTTTGCAAATAATTACGACGAGCATAACGCAGCCTGCTCCATTGGAAATTTCGGTGGACTTAGTGAATAACGATATCGGTGGAGCGGGACATGGAGCTGTTTTTATTAGCGTTTCAGGGGGGACGGCGCCGTACTCTTTCCAATGGACGCACAATGGAAGTAACTTCTCAAGCTCCGAAGACCTGCTGAATATTACATCAGGTTTGTATAAGGTGACTGTAAAGGACGCCAACGGCTGTGAAATATCGAGCGCCGATATTGCGGTGGAAAATATTTCCCGCGCCGGCGAACCGCTCTGGAGCGGGAGCCTCGTCATGTCGCCAAACCCTGCGTCTGAGTGGGTGCAGTTTTCTTTTGAAAATACCCCAGAGCAGGAGGTCGAAGTGGTTTTTATAGATGCGGCCGGTCGTCGGCTTAGCGCCGGCAAAATCGCAAATGGCCAAAAGGATGTGCGCTTTGAAATTTCAGGTTTTGCGCCTGGATTTTATCTGGTTCAATTGCGCACTGCGGACGACTCGATTTTCAGAAGGCTCTCCGTTATTCGATAAAGGATAAAGACTCTTTAAATAATGTGAAGCATAGTTGATCAAAGCCCTGCCCGCCAAGGGCAGGGCTTTTTTGTGAGAGGGATTGACCTGTTTTTCTTATTTGGGAGATTAAGAAAAGGCCGGAAATAAAACAGCTCCCGAATCGCAGGGACGTCGGGAGCTGAGTAATGAATAAACAGCAGGATATCTCCATGTAGGAGAATGGTACAGAAAAACTATTTCAATCTTTGAAACAAAAAGATGTAGCGATGATGCGTATTTGAGCTTACAGGTCGCTGATCTTGCGGATTACCTGGTACAGCCTGGTGTGAACGTTTACTTCTTGGATAAACGGATCGTGCTCTAAGTGATTGGCGGAAATGAGTTTGAGATGGGTGATTCTACCGCTATGAAAAATGCGCTGGACGTGCTTTACCCACAGGGAGCCATTATTTTTTACTGCGTAAATATTGTTGTCTTTTAAGTTATCTGCTCTGTCCACTTCCCGACAAACGACGATGTCGCCGTTCAGAATGACCGGCTCCATGGAGTTGCCGTTGATTTGAAAAGCGACTAGTCCGCCTCCCTGAATACCGGGCAAAGAGAACCAGGAGCTTTCTTCTGTTACAAAACTGCTGCTATCTTCTACTGTGCTTCCGGCAAAAGCTTCCGCTGTGGTAAAGAGAATGTTGCCCCTGCTATAGCCGCCACTTTCAGCGCTGCGCTTTGGCAGGTCAAAACCGAACGGAGTGCCGAGGCCATCGAGCATAAAACTTTCGTTGATGCCAAATTCCCTACAGAATTTCCTGGCTTGAGAGTAACTGATCACCCGCTTGTCATCGGGATTGAGGTAGGCGCGGATGATGTGACCGTAGCCCTTGTTGCCCAAAACTTTCCATGCAACATCTCCAATGCCCCGCCCATTGCGGTCATTCTTTACGATAGTTCCCTGGTTTTCGAGCAATTCAAAAACCTTGATGAAGCGGTCATTTAATTCGAGGCGATCTTCTCCGATCATGTTGTTTAATTTTTTAAAAGTTCAACAAATCGGTAGCAAAAATAAAACAAAAAATTTTAAGTGCAAACTTTTGTTCAAATATTTTGATTGGAATTAAAAAACCACTCCAATCTATTCTTTTCCAATTTCGCCCATTCGCTTTTGAGGATAGCGAATATTTCTATATCAACAAAGTAGTCGTACATCAGAGCCGCTTCCCGATGGATTCCCTCAGTTTTGAATCCGAGCCTCAGCGGAACAGCGCAGCTTTTATCGTTTCCGACGGCGACGGTTATTTCTATCCTGTGGATATCTTTTGAACGGAAGATGTAATCTATTAAGGTGGCGCAGGCTTTTGTCATGATTCCTTCCCCCTGCATGTCTTCCCGCAGCCAGTAGCCGAGTTCACATTTTTTATGGTCTCTGTCGAGATTTACTATCCCCAGGGCGCCGGCTACTTCTTCTCCATTCATGATGTAGGTGGTCAGTTGCTGCCCGTTGGAGTTGCTCCTCATGCTCTCCTGGATGAAAAGATTGATGTCTTCTACTGATTGAGTGGTATCTACCCAGGGGAGCCATTCCCGCAAATAGTCGCGCTGTTCATCCACGATTTTAAAAACAGGCTCTGCAAATTCAGGCCGAGCCAGGTGCAGGGTCAAGTGATCGTCTATTCGCAAAAACGGTTTCATCGCTTCGCTAAGATTTAAGAAGGCCGCCGATTGATGGACTTCAAATTGCTCTGAGGTCATACTCTGGCTGACGTTTGTGAGATTTTTGACAAATGCGCCAATAGACTTTGCCTTTTCACAAAAGAAAACAAAAATAGCTTGCATCAATATTTAAATATTAAGCTTGAGAAGAAAAAGGAAGAGGAATCGGAGAACGATTAAATTGGGGCGATAGATTATAATAGAAAAATTATAGAGAAAAGCCTCGTCGGAAGAAAATATATGCCTACTCAATGCCGTCTGACTTAATTCATTTTAAAAGGTGGAAGCAATTTGAAGGCGGGAATATTAACCTGGAATTCTTTGTCGTCTGCTGTGCGGCGCATAAGATAAGTACCGTACATTTTTCCTACGTCGGTTGTTAGTGGACACCAGGACGTGTATTCAAATTGTCCGCCCGGTTCCAGAATGGGTTGCTCGCCGACGACGCCTTCGCCCTCTACTTCTTTTTTGGCGCCGTCTGATTCAATGATGTGCCAGTGGCGGCGCAGCAACTGAACTGTTTCGGCGCCCATATTCTCAATTGTGATTCGATAGGCGAAAACGTAGCGATGCTGTGTGGGCATTGACTCGTGTGGCAGGTAAAACGGCTCGACGCTGATTTTTATGTCTTGTGTAATTAGGGTTTCCATGATGTGATTTGAATGCTGGACAAAAATAGTCTAAGATTTGAAATACCGCCATACTGCCTCAATGTATTTAGAAATTAGCAATAAAAAAATGCCAATGAGATTTAAGCTCATTGGCATTTTTTGAATTTTAAAAAAGAAATTCCCTAGTCCTCGTCTAATCCAAACGCTCCAAAGTCAAAGAGAAGCGAGAAGCGCAGGGTGTTGTCTAGCGGATTGCGCTGGTTGGTGGTGGGCACGAGGTAAGAGAAATCTAACCCGAAAATGTTGTACTTCAATCCAATTCCCACCGTAAAGAAATGGCGGTCGCCTTTGGTGCGGCTCTCTGAGAAGTAGCCTGCTCTAACGGCGAACTGCTTATCGTACCAGTACTCGATGCCGACGGAATACATGAGTTCCTTTATTTCTTCAGAAAATCCATTGGGCGCATCGCTGAATGAAGTGAAGATGCCGGCGATTGGGGATTGCTGTCGCCAGTCGGGTATTCCATCGCCATCTTCGTCGCAATCCTCAAAGCAGCGGGTTGGAACCAGGAGCTTGTTAATATCGGCGGCAAATGTGAGGCTGTTGTAATCGTCCAAAACCAATGTCCACCCGGCGCCAATTCCCAAGTTGGTAGGCAGAAAGTCTTTTTGCTTGTTGGCGGCATTGGTGTAGGTGATTTTAGAACCTATATTGGTAACCGCCAGTCCTATCAACAAATCGCTCTTCCTGCCATTGGCTTTGAAATCAGTTTTATATGTAAGAGAAATATCGGCGGCGCCCGCAGCGCCGGCTTCGATGATTTGCCCGTCCACCTGTTGGCCTTTGGCAAGATTGGAATAAATGAACTTCGCACCAACGGCTGCCGACAATTTATCTGTCAGTTTACGAGAATAGGCTGCTGTGACATCGAATTCATTGGGTTTGCCAACGCCGGTAGGATTGCCATTTTCATCCGTAAAATTGATATCTCCCAAAGAAAAATAGCGAAGCCCCATGCCTATAGCTTGCAGATCGTCCAACTTGTAGTAGCCAGACAAATAAGCGAGATAGACGTCGTTCAATCCCAGCGACCTGAGCCAGGGAGTATAGGTAGCGGATATGCCGAGTGGTTTATCAGCCAGAACCAATTTAGACTGGTTGAAGTGCATGGCGTTTGCATCGGGAGAGAGACCGATGCCGACATCGCCCATAGCGCCGGAGCGGGCATCGGCAACGATGCGCAGAAATGGGACGGCTGTCAAGATTGCATTGGTACATTCTGAGCCGTCGAGATTCCTCCAAACTCCGTTCGGGTCTTTGAAGCATTGGGCTTGAACTTGCACAGCAAAAAACAAGACCGAAGCGGCTAAAAAGGTAATTTTTAAAAGTAAACCTTTCATGAGATGTTTTTCTATTTTTAAAAAAGTTTGCAAATATAGTGGATATGTGTACTTACTTGTTTATTTGATTACAGGTTCATCTACTTGAATTTCAATGAATTTTACTTGAAATCTCATTGTATTCTGATGCTCCATGCAAATTCTTGTAAGGATCGTAAATAGGAGATAATAAATGAAGTGCGGCAAGTGATGGATAAAGCAGGATTTTGCCCCTGTTGCTTGACCTCATTTCAAAATAACCAGTTTTTCAAATTTGCTTTCACCTTCAAGGCTTATATCGCCCGTGTTGGCGCTTCGCACTTTTACTTTGTAGAGATAAACTCCCCTGGCCAAAGGGTCGCCAAAATCATCGCGACCATCCCAACGGAGGCAATTTTCGCCTCCTAAACGGAAGCCCGTTGAAAATATTCTTTCCTCTAAAGTTTTTATCAAACGGCCTGAAACCGTGTAAATCTGCACTTGCACATCGAGATCCACTCCACTCTGATTGTGCTCGAACATAAAGCAGGTTGAGGAGGTAAAAGGATTCGGATAATTGAGCACGTGTTTCAGCGCCACTTCTTCCGAAGCGACGACTACAAACTCGGTGTACCCCTCGGCAGGATTGTTGGAAATATCCCATGCGTTAACTTTGATTTCGTGCCGCCCTTCGGCTAGATTAGCCAGTGGATAGCGTACTTCCCCTTTTGTATAATCGTCGAGCGCAGCCTCGTAGAAATCGTTGAGGATATAAGTATTTTTTGTATTATTATCCAAAATACCTGCCAAGTCATGGCCGATGCTATTGCCCACTACATTTATCCCGTTGTCGTCTTCCAGTTTGACCAATAGCACCGGGTTAATATCTGTAATGCCGCCAAAGGCAAAACTCTCGTTGCTCATGTAAACATCCACCTTAGGCCCCTGGTTATCGGCAATGGCGTTGAGGTCGGTACCCCCGACGATGGCGTCCTGATAGTTGCCCGAAGCGTCCGACATTTGCACCTCGTCGGCGGCATAATAGCTGATTTTGCCTTCGCCGAAGTTGTAGTCTATGTCCTTTGGTACGACAAAGGTGAAGCTGAATTTGCCATTGACGACGCTCGCCCTGCCTTTGAAAATAATATTTTTTTGTAAATCAAAATCGAAAAGAGGGCTTCCCGAATCCTGGGCAAGCGTGCGGTAGGTGATTTTCTTGTCGTAAATGGTGGGATAGACAATGCCGTTGAAATCGGAAATTATTTGACCAAAATCATTCTGCACCTCCCCTTCAATAGTCGCCTTTTGCAAAGCCCGCAGGGTGTCGATTATATCGGATGAAATATCGTGGCCATTTATTTTGGTGGTCGCCACCTGATAGTTGGGCAGCGCCAATTTCTGCGAGGGGTCGCCCAACAAAGTGAACTTGCGCGAATTGGATTTGTCGCCCACCTGGTTTTTGCTGAGGCGCAAAACCTCGCCGATAGTTGGGATGAGATGATTGAATTTGTAAAACAAAGTATCCACCGATTTCCGCGTCAAGACTTCGTTTGAACTTGCAAAGACTGGGCGAACCGTCGTATAGAGGGCGATAGCTCCCCCTTTTTTATTTAAAAATGACAACTCGCCGGCAGAGGTGAAAGTGGGATCGTCATAGCCCGAAAAGGAACAGGTAGCTGTGATGATGATGGGCAGCTTATCGAAATTTTTCCAACTTAGAATATCGTCAATTTTTACCACCCGCTCCTGCGCCCAGCCCTTAGGGCCTCCGTGTCCGAGATAGACCATGGCCAGCAGGCCCTTGAACATACTATTATTAATGGCGTCAGTAGCCAGAGGTATTCGCGTGCCGCCGGTAGTAGATTCCTGTGGAAAGGCGTCAAGATATACCTTCTCGATATTCAGGTTTGGGTTTTTCTTGCCTATCAGTACCGCGATATTGTCGGCGTCTCCTGTGTGCAGATTGCCGTCCTCGTCGTCGCCGATGAATAGCACCCTGTTTCGCCAGTCGCGAAGATTGCCCGGACTGATGTCGTAGTTAATGATTTTGTCCACCACGCCCCTCGCCTCGTCAGGGGTGTTGACGACTAAGCGCCCAACGCCGATGTCGAGCGAACCAATGCCGATATTGGCGCCCTCGCCGTCGCTGAGCAGACCAAAATAGTCGTCCGAGGGGTAGGAATAAATTGGGCTGAGAGAGTTGATCGTTTCGTAAACTGGAATGAAATCGCCCCCTAATTTGTAAAGGTTGCGGCTGTCGAAGGAGCCGTCGCCAAAGAGCAGAAGGGAATGAAATCCATTGGGATTGCGCTCCCACAGCATCCTTGCAAAATCCCGAATAGCTGTCGCATCTTTTCTGCCGGAAGAAAATTCATTGTAAAGCTTTTCAACGTCCAACAGCGCCACATTGAATTGGCTGAAGTTCCGTCGGTGCCCTGCCAGGCGCACCGCTTCGCTTTCGAAATCCTTGTGAAAGACGATGACTAAGTTGGCATCGCTAATGCCGTGATAATTTTGATTGTCTAATTTGCCGATGGCTTTATCTGGAGTAAGGAACCCCGAGTTGTTGTTGAAGACGATGAATTCCCGAAGCTCGTTGGTCTCAGCTCCAAAACTCAATTCACTGCCCGCAAAACTGGCTTCCTGCCAATTCGGCGCAAGAGGATTGGTGATGTCCCAAACTTTGAGCGAAGCCGTGGCGTCTCCAATTTTAAAAATACTGACCAGATTCCCCATGGAGCGAAGATCCCGGAAAATCATCTGGTCGCCGTCCATCTTCAATTGCCGACGAAAATTGAATTCCAAATAATCCAGCCAGCCTTCATTGAAGGAATTGCCTCCGTTGGAAAATTCTAAGGAAATATTCAATTCAGCGCTATTGGGAACAAAAGAACCGGAAATGCCCTGCAAACTGGCGTAGGTATCGGTCGCGCCTCCTTTCGTAACGCCAAAGTTGCCGCTGCTGAATTTTGTACCGTTTGCTGTAATGGAATATCTCGAAGAGGACCCCGTCAAAGCCCGACCTGCAAAAACAGATGTAAACTTTACTTCCTCAGCAGGTATAAGATTGGGAATTTTGAACTGGTAGCCTTTTGATGTTCTTATTTTAAAATAATCGCCGAACCACTGCCTGCCCGACCCCTGTCCGTAAGACCAGTCGTGAAGCAAATTGACCAACTCCTGTTCGTGCCGCAAAAAGTCGTCGAAGGAAGTAGAGACGTAAGTTCCCCCCGCCTGCGAAGCTTTCGACTGGATGCGCAGGCCATTGCCGGGGCTGATTTTTAGAAAATAATAATTTTCTGTGTCGTAGAAATTTTTTGGATGGCTAAAAGTCTGACTGGCGGTGTCAAAATACCAGATGTCAGGCCCCTGACCGTAAAAGAGGATGTAGTCGCCGCTGTCAAATTTTCCATCCCCTTCGCCTGCGATTTCGATGGCGTTTTCAACTAAATCGTCGTGGCGAGGAGCATTGGTGAGTTCGGGTAAGATTCCCCCGCCATTGCCATATAGTTTAATGGTGCGGGGATCAATGCTTTCAATAGGGACGCCCAACTGATTTTTTAAAAAATTAAAGTCCAATTTGTAAACGCCTGCGCTACTGACGGCAAACTTATAAATATCGCCGTCGCTCAAAACAGAGGTGTGAGTATTCCCGCCCCTAAAAACGACCGGTGCGGGCGCAGATGAAAAGCTCAGGCGCAATTCAAAAGAAACGAGCCGTTCAAACTGGCCGGCAGAAACTTTCCTAAGCGGCATGAATCGCACTCTCCCAAAATAAGCGGAGCGGTCTTTTTCAATTTCTGTGACGAGTTGAATTTCACTTGGGATGCCTTCATCGTCTGGAGATGGCTTTTTTTCAAAAGATTCAAAAGTGGTTTTGGAAAAAACTGCCCTGAACTCGCCAAAGCCGTCTAAAGAGAAACGCTCTGAGAAATAAGGAAGGGTAGGAAATTCTTCTTCGTAAACGCCGCCCTCAAAGCGAAGGACATAGACTGCTTCGCTGCCTTCATAGGGATAGACGAGAGTAGGCTTCGACCATTTTAAGTTGCGCTCTACCTGGGAAGGAGGCTTGGCAAATGCCAGGACGGTTAAAAAAAGTATTAAAATGGATGCCCCAAATTTCTTCATGTTTTGCTCGCTATTTTGACCAAACCGGTTGATTGAGAAAGAATTGAACAGGAAAATGTTTTACCGGGAAAATAACTTTCTACGCTTGGGAATCTTCCGTGGAATAAAAAAACCTTGATAACTTTGGCAGATAACTGAACGTTAACTGCCTGCCGCTATGATTTTCCCTCGCATTTTAACAGCTTAATTGTCTGAAATCCGGCATTTGCCAGATTAAAATGCAACTGAACATCTGTATTGTGCATTTTTGCTTCCCGGTTCTATTCATTCTTTTTGCAAACTTACTTTTTTTACGCTGTTGTAAGTCAGAATGAAAAACGGCTTAAAAGCATTTCAGAAAAAACAGCACTTTTACGCCGGATTGAAGTCCGAAGATGCCGAATCCATAAATTTTGCACCGTCCATGTCAAGACAAATACTTTGTATCATCGCTTTTCTGACCTGCGCTGCCTGGTCGGCAAAGGCGCAAGACCCCATTTTTAGTCAATATTATTCGACTCCTTTATTGATTAACCCGGCATTCACGGGCACGACCTATTTACCAAAAGTTTCTCTGGGCTATCGCAATCAGTGGCCGGCCTTGTCCGATGATGGATACAGCGCCTACGTGACCTACGCCGCATCATACGAACAGTTTGTACCCACGCTCAATAGCGGATTTGGACTGACGATCCTGTCCGACAATTCCGGCGGAGGCTTGTTGAAAATGACAAATATTGTCGGTTCATACGGCTATCGCCTCGACGTCAACCAGGACTTCCACCTAAAGATTGGCGTGGAAGCCGGCGTTCGCCAGACAAAAGTGGACTGGGGCCGCCTCGTATTTCTCGACCAGCTCGACCCGATTACCGGAGCTGTTGACCCATTTGGAAACCCAAATCCGACGAACGAGATCAGACCCGACGCCCTGACAAAAGCTGTTTTTGATGTGGGAACGGGACTGATTGCCTATAATGATAAGTTTTATGGAGGCATAGCGCTTCATCACCTCACTACGCCGGACGAAAGTTTTATTGGAGTAAACTCAAATTTGAAAGACGGCTTGCCCCTGCGCATGACCCTCCACGGAGGAGCGCAGTTTATAGTTAAAGAGGGCAATAAGGGAAAAGCGCCTTCGTTTGTATCGCCGAATATCCTTTTTGTAAAACAAGGCGACCAGGGGCAAATTAATTTGGGCGCTTATTACAGTTTCGGATTATTCTTCGCCGGCTCCTGGTACAGGCATAGCTTCGGCAATTCAGATGCAGTTATTGGCCTGTTTGGCATGCAATACAATATTTTCAAATTTGGTTACAGCTACGACTTCACCGTATCGAGTTTGTCCACCACAGGCGGAGCGCATGAAGTGTCGGTGATCGTCAATTTTGAACAGGGAGAAAGTTTGAAGCGCAAACGTTTTGCAGAACGATACAATGACTGTTTCGGAATATTCCGGTGAAAATACGCTCAACATCTCAATTTAAGTTAAATACGCTACTCAGTCATTGATTTGAAATCTACTTTTCTATATTTGCAGGTCATTTTTAATAAAGTAAAAAATTCAGAAGAAAGTGATGAAACATCTGTTGAAGTTTAGTTTTGTTTTTTTCCTTGCCTCGCTTACGCTTAGTTCCTGTAGCAAAAAGGAACGCTCCGCTACCACCGGCTGGCAGTATAATGACACTAAATGGGGCGGCTTTGAAAAGCTCGATTACCAGGGTCAGGTTACCGGCCCTAATCTGGTGCTCATTCAGGGAGGTACTTTTACCATGGGTATTACCGACCAGGATGTAACCTATGACTGGAACGCTATCCCCCGCCGGGTTACTGTTTCTTCATTTTATATGGACGAAACGGAAACCGCCAACATTGACTACCGCGAGTATCTTTTCTGGTTACAGCGGGTGTTCGGCGAGTCATACCCCGAAGTGTTTTTGAATGCTCTTCCCGATACTTTGGTATGGCGGGAAGAACTGGCTTTCAACGAGCCGCTCGTCGAAACCTATTTCCGCCACCCGTCTTATGACGACTACCCCGTGGTGGGAGTTAACTGGCTTCAGGCTAACGACTTCGCCCAATGGCGTACCGACAGGGTCAATGAGATGATTCTCGTTGAAAAAGGTATCCTGAACCTCAACACGGAACAAAAGGACGAAGATAACTTTAATACGGAGGCGTACCTGGCCGGTCAGTATCAGGGCGACGTGCGCAAAAACCTGAAAGACCTTCGTACAGGCGGCGAACGCACCGTGCGCTTTGAAGATGGTATTATGTTGCCGTCTTACCGCCTGCCAACAGAGGCTGAATGGGAATACGCTGCAATGGGTCTGATTGGAAACATGGTTTCTGAAAAAGACGAGCGCATCTCCGACCGCCGTATCTATCCCTGGAATGGCAACACGGTTCGCTACCAAAAACGCAATAAGTACCAGGGAGAAATCCTTGCAAACTTCAAGCGTAGCAAAGGAGACTACATGGGTATGGCCGGCAAGCTGAATGACCAGGCTTCCATTACGGCGCCTGTTCGCAAATTCTTCCCCAATGACTATGGCCTTTACAATATGGCCGGCAACGTCAATGAATGGACAATGGATGTTTATCGCCCTTTGACCAGCGGTACTTTGGAAGACGTTGAACAACAGGACTTGAACTCCTTCAGAGGAAATAAATTCAAAACAAAAGTGCTGGATGAAGACGGAAAGCCCATTGAAAAAGACAGCCTTGGCCGCCTGCGCTATCGCTATGTTGAAGATGACGAGGTCGCTACCCGCGAAAACTATAAAGTAGGTGAAGCTTATGACTTCTTAGACGGCGATAAGCAATCCGAAGCTTTCTACGACTACGGTAAATACACACTCATTAGCGACAAAGCCCGCGTAATTAAAGGCGGTTCCTGGCAGGACAGAGCTTATTGGCTTGAACCAGGCACGCGCCGCTTCCGCGAAGAAGATAAAGCTTACCGCGACTTGGGCTTCCGTTGCGCCATGACCCGTACGGGCGGCTCTACCGGCAACGAAGATACCGGCGGTAATAAGTTTAAGACGAAGCAGGAGAAGGTGAAGCGCCGCTACAAGTAATCCCATCAAAAGGATGGCCGGCCTTCCTGCCAAAACGAAAAGTCCCCGCATCAAATCTGTCTGATGCGGGGACTTTCTTATTATTGCGAATCCATTGGCAGCCAAATTCCCGTGGAGTGTCGCTGCACAATGCTTTTCAACCTATCCGTAACGCAGCCGTGTCAATGTCCTCATTTTCAGATTTTATCCCGAAGCTGTACAATTTGTACCGTCAGCATCCCCATATAGAAACGGACAGCCGAAAGGTGAAACCGGGTTGTATTTTCTTTGCGCTAAAAGGCGAGCGCTTCAACGGCAATGAGTTTGCCCGGCAAGCTCTCGAAAACGGCGCTGTCTGCGCAGTCATTGATGAACCGGTTTTCCGACTGGACGAGCGTTTCCTGCTCGCAGAAGATGCACTCGCTGCTTTGCAACAATTGGCTCGCTACCACCGCAGGCAGTTTAACATCCCCGTCCTGGCAATTACCGGCACCAATGGCAAGACGACGACCAAGGAACTGATTAGCGCAGCGCTGTCGAGCCACTATAAAGCCCATTTTACCAAAGGAAATCTGAATAATCATATCGGCGTTCCGATGACCCTCTTGGCCATGCCTCCCGATACGGAAATTGCCGTCGTGGAGATGGGCGCCAACCATCCGGGAGAGATTGACTTCCTCTGCCAGATCGCAGAACCGACGCATGGCCTGATTACCAACTTAGGCAAGGCGCACCTGCAAGGCTTTGGCAGTTTTGAAGGCGTAAAGCGCACCAAATCGGAATTGTACCGCTATCTCGCCGCCAAAAATGGAAGAATCTTCGTCAATGCAGACGAGCCTCATTTAAAAGAATTAGCCAAAGAGAATTCAAAGATTATTTTTTACAAAAGAGCGGAGGATTTATCTGCCGCAAGGGACGCTAACGAAGTCAGGCTGGTTGCGCAGGAGCCTTTCATAGAAATTGAATTTCTGGCGAGATCCAAAAAAAGACTGAGCGTTCAGAGCCGCCTTATAGGGCTTTACAATTTCCAGAATTTGATGACGGCCGTTATTGTGGGCAGGTTTTTTAATGTGCCGCCCCTGAAAATCAAAGAGGCCATCGAAGAATACGTCCCCTCCAATAATCGCTCGCAGTTGCTGGCAGTTGACTCTAATACATTCGTCATGGACGCCTACAACGCCAACCCCACGAGCATGAAAAATGCCCTGGCATCTTTTGCAGAAATGAAGGGTGCTCCCAAAGTAGCCATCATCGGCGCCATGCTGGAGTTGGGAGAATATGCAGAAGAAGAGCACGAAAATATAGCGCAGTTTGCTTTGTCTTTGGGATTCAACGAGATCATTGCGGTGGGCAAAGATTTTCAAAAGGCCGCCCGGTTACACGGCATTCGCTTTTTTGAAAACACAGCGCAACTGAAGTCCTGGTACCAGACCCAATCCTTTTCCAAAACTTATTTCCTGCTGAAAGGCTCTCGAAGTATTGGCTTGGAAAAAATGTTGGAGTAAGCCCTGCAGGATTTTCACTGAATGACCGCCGAATTTCCCGGGGAGAATACCTTCCGAATATGAAAGAAAGAATTGAAAAACTCGCCGCCGGTTTCCACGCCGAAATTGTCGCAATTCGGCGACGCCTGCACAGCCATCCGGAGTTGTCGTTTCAGGAAGTGGAGACGGGAAAGTTTATCGCCCGAACGCTATCTGAATGGGGTGTTCGGCATGAGACGGGTTGGGGAGGAAATGGCGTCGTAGCTTTGATTGAAGGCAAAACGCCTGAGCGCAAGGTCATTGCCCTGCGGGCGGATATAGACGCCCTGCCGATTTTGGAAGCCGGCGATGCGCCCTACAAGTCCCAAAACCCCGGCGTAATGCACGCCTGTGGACACGACGCTCACACCGCCTCGCTGCTCGGCGTCGCCCGGATTTTACATTCCCTTCGGGCTGAGTGGGAGGGGACTGCAAAACTCATCTTCCAGCCCGCTGAAGAAAAGTTGCCCGGCGGCGCCTCTATCCTGATTGAGGAGGGAGTATTGGAGAACCCCCGGCCTGCCTCCATCCTGGGTCAGCACGTCTTACCCTCGCTCGAAGTCGGCAAAGTCGGCTTTCGCTCAGGCATGTACATGGCCAGCTCCGATGAAATTTATGCGATCGTCAAAGGCAGGGGAGGACATGGCGCCATGCCGCACAACTGCATTGACCCCGTGCTCATTTCCGCTCATATCCTTACTTCACTACAGCAACTGGTCAGCCGTCGCGCCAATCCCGTCGTTCCTTCCGTATTGACTTTTGGAAAAATCAACTCCCTCGGCGGCGCCACGAATGTCATACCGGACGAAGTCAAGATGGAGGGCACCTTCCGCACAATGAATGAAAAATGGCGCTCTGAAGCTCATTTCCTTATGAAGCAAATGGCGGAAGGAATTGCGGAAAGCATGGGCGGAAGATGTGATTTTACCATCGCCAAAGGCTACCCCTTTTTATCCAACGACGAAGCGCTGAGCGAACGAATGCGCCGCTATGCGGAAGAATATCTCGGCAGCGAGAATGTAGTGGAATTAGACATGCGCATGACCTCCGAGGACTTTGCTTTTTATTCTCAAAAACTGCCCGCCTGTTTTTACCGGCTGGGGACGGGAAACAGCGGCAGAGGCATTACTTCGCCCGTCCACACCAATACTTTTGACCTCGACGAGGACAGCCTGCGAATCGGAATGGGTCTGATGAGCTGGCTGGCTGTCAAAGAGTTGTGCGAAGACATAAGCTTTTAAAAAAAATACCGGCGCTTCCTGAGTACATTTGCTAAAATTCAATGCAGACTGGCGCCTGGCCGGCCAAAACTTTATGCCACCACGTTTCACTTTTCCAAAATCTGAGCGCTTAAAGCGGAAGAAAGTCATTGATCGGATGTTCAAAGAAGGCCGGTCGTTTGGAGTATATCCCCTGCGCTTAGTGTGGCTAAGTATGGAGGAAGCGCAGGGAGGCGCGCCGGTGCAATTCACGGCCAGCGTCTCGAAGAAACGCTTCCCTTCCGCCGTCGCCCGCAATCGCATCAAGCGGAAAGTGCGAGAGGCCTGGCGGCTGAACAAGCATCGCCTCTATCGCCGGTTGGAAGGGGAGGAAGGGCAATTGGCCTTCTTAGTGATTTACGCAGGAAAAGAAGACCTTCCATTTCAGCAAATCGAGCAGGCCATGCAGACAATGATTCGCGTTTTTTTTAAAAAAATAAAATGAGGGGGTCTGTAAAATCAGTTTTCTCCCTCGTTGAGTTTCGAATAGAACCATGCGCAACGCTTTACTTCTCGGCTTTTTTCTGCTCTTCGCCGGCCTGTGCTATGGGCAGCGATTTTTGCAATTAGAGCGAACCAACAGCGCTAAGACGAGGAAGTATTTTCCCGGCGATGAGATTACCTTCCAAATAGATAAAGGACAATGGTACACCCGCGTCATCGAAGACGTTTCGTATGAGCAGAATCTCGTCATTTTCGCCATTGGCTCAGTTAGCGTGGACAGCATTTCAGCTCTTCGTTCCTTTCAACGCCGCAGGTGGTCGAGGCCGTTGGGCAATCAGTTTTACAATTTTGCTATTCTCTGGACGGGATACTCCCTGATTGCAGATGTAGCAAGCAAGGAGCCGGAAGACGATTTTACGGCGACGAGCGCCGTGGTGGCAGGCTCTGCCCTCGCTACCGGTTTTCTCATCAAAAAACTATTCCGGCAGCGGACATTTTATTTTTCAAAAAATAAAAAAGGGGAAGTGAAAAAATGGAGACTGCGGACGCTTGACCTCGAAGTGAGACCCCTGCCCAGCGCTCCCTAAATACATTCTTCTAATCAGCTAAAAATTCCCTGACCATCGCCGATAGTTCGACCGGCGCATCGGCGTGCACCCAATGGCCTGCCTTCTCAATGGTTTCTATGCGGGCTTCGGGAAACAATTCCCTGATTCCCTTTTCGTCCCCGGGCAGGATGTGTTTAGAGCGCCCACCCCGAATGAAGAGCGCAGGCCCATCGAAAGGCTGACCGCCCCGAACGGCGGCCAATATGTCGTCGTAATGCCTGTAAAGAACGGGCAGATTGATTTTCCATTCAAAACCGCCTCCCTTTTTGCGTGTCAGATTTTTCATTAAAAAATGGCGGACGTCGTCTTCCTTAATCCTTTGAGCTAAATGCTCATCGGCTTCTTCTCTGCTTTCTATGCGATCCAAATCCAATGAAAACAGCGCCTTGAAAATTTCGTAGTGCGTGCCAACGTATGCTTTGGGGGCAATGTCCACGACGACTAATTTCTTCACCATGTCCGGATAGTCAAGAGCAAACTGCATGGCTGTCTTTCCGCCCATGGAGTGCCCGATAACGGAGGCGTTGAAAATCCACTGGCTTTCCATGAATTGTTTTAAGTCTGCGGCCAGGGTGGGGTAGTCGTGCTCGTCCGCATGAGGCGAGCGCCCGTGGTTGCGCTGATCGATGGCGAAGACCGTGTACGTTTCGCCGAATTGGCGGGCGAGGGTCTGCCAGTTGTCCAAAGTGCCGAAAAGGCCGTGCAAAATGATGACCGGCTCCCCTTGGCCGTATTCTTTGTAATTGAGCTCCATATTTCTAAAAAGGCAGGTTGTCAGTTTTTACCTTTGTGAGTCTTGAGGTAACGCAAATTGCACGCGGGTGGTTGACCCTGACTTTTTTGTTTCCAATCGGCGGCCTCCCCATTTTGCGAAAGTAATTGGCGACGCTTTGGGAATCATTGCCGAAACGCTTGTTTTTTTAATAAATAGAAACTGGCGGAAAAAGGGCGGCGCCCTATGGAACTACCCCGCATTTTCTTTGATCAAATTTTTTGAAATGACTCATCTTATCAGTCCTTCCCCATTAACTTTTGAAAAAATTGCCCGACTGCTTGAGGAGGGCGGCCAAATACAACTCTCGGAAGAGAGTGCAAGGCGGATTCAGCATTGCCGCCGCTATTTGGATGAAAAGCTGAGCGGCAGCAGTGAAATCTTTTACGGCATCAATACCGGTTTTGGCTCCTTGTGCAATGTCTGCATCAGCGACAATGAACAGGCGCAGTTGCAGTCCAACCTCGTGCAGTCTCACGCCTGCGGCATGGGAGATGAAGTTCCCGCCCCACTCGTGCGCCTGATGCTTTTGTTGAAAATACAGGGTTTGTCTCAGGGTTATTCAGGCGTCCAGTTGCTGACGGTACAAAGATTAGTTGACTTTTTTAACCGCGACGTCCTGCCTATCGTGTATCAGCAAGGCTCGCTTGGCGCTTCGGGCGATCTGGCTCCTCTGGCGCACCTGAGTTTGCCATTGCAGGGTCTGGGAGAAGTCAGGATTTCCGGCGAAAAAATGTCTGGAAAGGATGCTTTGCAGAAGTTTGGTTGGGAGCCGATTCGCCTGCAATCCAAAGAGGGTCTGGCTCTGTTGAACGGCACCCAGTTTTGCCAGGCTTACAGCGTTTGGTGTCTGTTAGAAGCGAAGCGGCTGCTGCGCTTAGCTAATTTCTGCGCCGCCCTGTCGGTGGATGCCTTTGACTGCCGCCTTTCTCCTTTCAATGAATTGTTGCACAAAATCAGGCCGTACGAGGGACAACTGAAAGTAGCCGAAGCGGTGCGGAATTATTTGAAGGGCAGCGAAATAATCGTTGCGGAAAAGAGCAACGTGCAGGATCCTTACGCCTTTCGCTGCGTCCCGCAGGTGCATGGGGCGACGTATGACGCACTGAGCTACGTGGAAAAAACTTTGTTGACTGAAATCAATTCCGTTACAGATAATCCAACCGTCTTCCCGGATGAGGACGCCATTCTTTCGGGAGGGAATTTCCACGCTCAGCCTTTAGCCCTGGCGCTCGATTTCTTAGCGATTGCCGTGGCGGAACTCGGCAGCATCTCGGAGCGACGCAGCTATCAACTCATTTCAGGCCTGCGGGGATTGCCAGCTTTCCTGATTAGCCGCGGCGGACTGAATTCCGGTCTGATGATTCCTCAATACACGGCTGCCAGCATCGTCAGCCAGAACAAACAGCTTTGTACGCCCGCTTCGGTTGATTCAATCGTCTCGTCCAATGGGCAGGAAGACCACGTGAGCATGGGCGCCAACGCCGCTACCAAAGCTTATCGCGTGGTGGAGAACCTGGGACGGGTGCTGGCCATAGAATTTTTGACGGCGGCGCAGGCGATGGAATTCCGACGTCCGGCTTCCACTTCCCCACAGTTGGAGGCGATTTTAAAAGAATACAGGAAAGTAGTGCCGGCTCTCGAAGAGGACAGGGTGCTGCATACGGACATGAAAAACACGCTTGCGTTTATGAATGGTTTGAAAGTCTGAACTAGGGGCTTTGACCTGATAGCAAATTGACGATGAGGTATTTACGCCATTACTTCCTCTTCTTCTTCGACTTTTGAAGGCGCCGTTTCTTCAACTATTTCGACGCCTTCTTCGATGTCGTTTAATTCCGTGCGCAGATTGTCGATGATGAAGACCTGGCGCTCAGGCGTGTTTTTCCCCATGTAGTAAGAAAGGAGATCTGACAGGTTGGCGTCGTCCTGTAGCACGACGGGCTCGAGCCGCATATTTTCATTGATAAAATCTTTGAACTCGCCTGGCGAGATTTCTCCCAAACCTTTAAAGCGGGTGATTTCTGCCTTGCCCCGCAGCTTGCGGAGAGCCGTTTGCTTTTCGGTTTCGCTATAGCAGTAATAGGTCGCCTTTTTATCTCGCACCCGAAAGAGGGGTGTCTGTAAAATATAGAGGTGGCCGTTGCGCACTAAGTCGGGGAAAAACTGGAGGAAGAAGGTGAGCAGCAAGAGCCGGATGTGCATGCCGTCCACGTCGGCATCGGTGGCGATGACGACCTGGTTGTAGCGAAGGTCTTCTAAGTCGTTTTCAATGTTCAGAGCGTGCTGTAGCAGGTTGAGTTCCTCGTTTTGATAGACTATTTTTTTGGTCATGCCGAAGCAGTTCAACGGCTTGCCCCTGAGGCTGAACACGGCCTGCAATTCTACGTCTCTCGCCTTGGTAATGCTGCCGCTGGCAGAGTCTCCTTCGGTGATGAAAATGGTAGAATTGGCGCGCTTATCTTCTGCGCCCTTTTTCAATGTGTCGTTGAAGTGGATGCGGCAGTCCCGCAGCTTTTTGTTGTGGAGATTGGCCTTTTTGGCGCGCTCGTTAGCTAATTTTTTAATGCCGGCAATTTCCTTGCGCTCCCGCTCCGACTGCTGGATGCGGCGCTGAAGCTCTTTGGCTACTTCTTCGTTTTTGTGGAGAAAGTTGTCGAGTTCTTTTTCGAGAAAATCGTTGACAAACTTTCGGATAGACGGCCCTTCGGGACCTATGTCCAAAGAGCCGAGTTTAGTTTTTGTCTGCGACTCGAATACCGGCTCCTCCACCCGCAGGCTGATGGCCGCCACGATAGACGAGCGGATGTCTTTGGAATCGTAGTTTTTGTTGAAAAACCTGCGCACGACGTTGACGATGGACTCCTTGAAGGCGCCGAGGTGTGTGCCGCCCTGGGTCGTGTTCTGACCGTTGACGAAGGAGTAATACTGCTCGCCGTAGTGATTGCCGTGCGACATAGCGATTTCTATATCTTCTCCTTTCAGGTGAATGATGGGGTAGCGCAGTTGCTCCGTCTGGGTTTTGTTGGCGAGCATGTCCAACAGGCCATTTTTGGACTGGAGAATCTTGCCGTTCAGGTTGATTTTCAGACCAGCATTGAGATAGGCGTAGTTCCAAAGTTGGGATTCTAAATACTCCGACCGGAAGCGATAATTTTTAAAAATGCTGCCATCAGGCCTGAAGATGACCGTAGTGCCGTTGGGTTCGACTGATTTTTGCAGCTTGTGATCCTGGGTCATTTCTCCTTTTGAAAACTCGGCGATTTTGGCCTTGCCTTCCCGCACAGACTGAACCTTGAAATAGCTGGAGAGCGCATTGACGGCCTTAGTTCCCACGCCGTTGAGACCGACGGATTTCTTAAAGGCTTTGCTGTCGTACTTTCCGCCGGTGTTGATTTGTGAAACACATTCCACTACTTTGCCGAGGGGAATGCCGCGCCCGTAGTCTTTCACTTCCACCTGCCCGTCTTTGATGCTGATGTCTATCTGTCTGCCGTAGCCCATGACGTATTCGTCAATAGAGTTGTCAATGACTTCCTTGAGCAGCACATAGATGCCGTCGTCGGCGGAAGAACCGTCCCCCAATTTGCCAATGTACATGCCCGGGCGAATGCGGATGTGCTCCCGCCAGTCAAGCGATTTGATGTTTTCTTCGGTATAGGAAATATGCTGCTCTGCCATGAAAAAGATTTCGATTAATTTGACCAAAATTGTTTGCTCATTGTTTAGCTATGAGCGCCTGAAGGCACGCAAAAGTAGTGATTTTGATAAAAAGCAACAAATTGTTTTTAGTTTTTAAAACAAAAAAATCTAAATAAAATTTGCCTCTGAGAAATACATACAACCTGCATCCCGCAATGCATCTGATTTGGAAGGCTATCCGACAGGAGTTTTATTTAAAGCTGGTATTGGGCATATCGCTGCTGGTCGGGGGCGCCATAGGCGGGTATGTTTTTTTTAAAAAAGAAAATATAATGGCTGTATTTGGCCTGGTCGCCATCTTATTGGGACTGAAGCTATTGAGGGATGCCATTCGACACTCAAAAGTGGAGGAAGAATTGTTATGGCAGCTGTTGCACAGAGAATCTGGCAGGTGGCAGATAGTCTGGGTATATACGATGACGACGCAGGTTATGCCTTTTGGCTTCCTGCTTTGGGAGCGTGGCGTCATGTTTTTTAAACTAATAGACGGTAAAGAGATATCTATAGAATTGCCGGCCAATAAACAGAAAATGGTATCCAGATTTTTGAATCGCCTTCTGACTCATGCTTCGTTTGGATATTCAGATGAAAGACAACATCTCTTTGACAGAGATCCTTCCATGTTGATTAGGAATGACGGCGCCGGACAGGAAGAATAATGGGTGATTTATGGTTGAGTCGAAAAATGGATGGAGGTAAAAGTAAAAACAGGCTCTCCTGACTTGTCCCTATTAAATTTAGTGCGGTCATAACTTATTGATAATCAGC
>CAZXQI010000040.1:0-776 GCA_964643005.1 uncultured Saprospiraceae bacterium
CTTGGGAAAGTGGTAATTATTTGATGAGTTTCTAAAGGACGGGCATCGCACTGCCCCAGCTAAAGAGACGATATTTTTCCCGAGGATCTTCTCATGAGCGAAGGCCGCCAGGTCATGGCGTCAAATTCACTTAGCGCCCATTCCGGGGCGCCCTAAATACTGCCGACAAAATCACAACCAGTTAATAGTCAGTGATTAATAAAATGAGGTAGTATGCTTTTTAAAAATGTGCGGAAGGCTTGGAAGAGATCATCGCCTGGTACAAAGAAAACGGCTGGTTGTAAACTTTAAAAAAGGAGAGGAATGATTTGACGGGTTTTTCAGAAAGGATACCTACCTGATTTTAAGCATCCCCTTTAATTGACTGGCGTACTGGTGGGACAAGCCTGCCAGCGCCCGAATATCCCGTTTGATGATTTCAGGGTCAGTGGTGGGTTCGGCCATTTCCTCCTTTAGAGAAAGTCCCGCAATTTTTAAGCGGATGGTGACCCGGTAGAGCAGATAGTATTGAAAGATGATAAAATCTTCGGGTTGCGGAAAGCAGTCAAATTCCTCTCTATATTTTTTTATTAAAAAATCTTTGAAATCGCTGCGCCCAAAGCGGTCGAGATCCATGGCGAGGAAGGCCAGTTCGCTCAATACGTCGTTGATGCGCAGGCGCTCATTGAATTCTATGCAGTCAAATATGATGGGTTTGCCGGATAGAAACATATTCCTGCAGTGGAGGTCTCCATGCCCGGCTCGTACAAAAACTTCCCGCTCCGGCCGGGTGAATC
>CAZXQI010000040.1:786-29396 GCA_964643005.1 uncultured Saprospiraceae bacterium
TCGTCTATATGCTCTGAGAGAGTCGGAATGACAGAGGCCAGATCTCCGAAGTCCTCCTGCATTTCCACCGGATCAAACTGGCGATAAATAATCGCAGTGTTTTTATGAAAACGGGCGATAATCGCCGTAAGCTCTTCGATATCTTTTAGACTTACCAGCCCCTTTTCTAAGAGCAAATCCATTTGGCGGCTGCTGTCTATGCGCTTCATTTTCACGGCATAATCGAGAACTTCCCCTTCAATGCCAATTCCCCATTGCCTGCCGTCAAAAGCGATGGGAACCACTGAAAGATAAATATCTGTCAGCCGGCGATTCAGGCGCAGTTCGTCTTCGCAGGCTTGTTTTCTGAGTTCCAGCGTTGAGAAATTGAGAAAGCTGAAGCGGACGGGCTTCTTGATTTTGAAAGCAAATTCTTTGGTGAGGACGACCCAGGAGGCATGCGTCTCAACTAATTCGGTTTCGCGGCTCCCATCCGGGAAATTGCCGCTGTTGGCCAGCCTTTCAATCTGTGCCTGCGTCATAATTTTCCTGAATAAATTGCGCGGTCTGTGTTAACATTTCATCGGGCGACAGGCGACCAGCGTCGAGTACTAAATGAGGAAGTTCAATCTCCTCCCATGACGCTTTGAGCAGGCGATAAACTTCCTGATCGGCTTCGCTGTCCGGTCGGGGCTGCCGGAGCCGCTCCATGGCGATTTCTTCGGGAGCCGTTATTTCAATAAAAAAATAGCTAAGCTCATATTTCTGCGCCAGCAGAACCCAGGGCTGCCTAAGTCGCTGGAGATAAAAAGTGGAATCAACGATGAGAGATTGCCCGTCTTTTAGCAACCGCTCTCCCCGCTCGAACATGCTATCGTAAACGCGTTGCTTAGAGGCGGGGTCGTATTGACCTCTCAGATTCAGCTCGGCGCGCAGCGTATCGCTGTTGATGTGTGCGATGCCGAGTTTCGCTGCCAGGGCTCTGGCAAACCAGGTTTTCCCTGTAGCGGGCAGCCCCCCCACTAACAAAAGATAAGGCTTGTGTTCCAGCTTTCTAATCATTGTTGAAGAAAATGGGAAAATCCCCGACTACCTTCCAATCCCCTGTCTGTAATTAGAAGATCTGGACGGATCTATCCCCTCCATCGTGCGGGTGATAGCCGATTTTTCCTGCGATCCGGCGCCTTTGTAGATTTCTATAATCTCGTCTGCCTTGGTATTGGAAAAGACCTGGAGAATCATGGAGTTGGGATAACTGCGGTTTACGCCGTTCAGCGATTCGAGCGCCTGGGTCATCACAGCCCGGCCGCCTGCCACATCCTCGCCCATGATGTCTAAGCCCTGCCGGTGATAATCATAAATGGCCTGGCGGAAAGGGCGCACTCTCGGAGAAAGGATGTTTTCGATCAGCCAGTAGCGGTTTCGGTTGCCATCCGTGGAGCGCCAGCCCGGGACAGTCGAGGCGATGTTCGGCGGGATGCGGTTGACCACATCCTGCGCAGCCTGGAAAAACGACTCGCCTCCAAAAGGAGAAAAGGAGTCGTAATCCATTCCCAAAACGAGATAGGCGTAATAGCCCAGCACGGAGGTCAGATTGTTGAGGTAAGTGGTCTGACTAAACTCCAAAGGCTGGTATTGCTCGTAAGTGAAAGTCACGTCCTTATCCTGGTGCTTGAACATGGGGGTTTCATAGAAGCTGTTGAAAATCGGACGGATGGACTGCAGAGACAAATCAGCTTCGAAAGTGTTGGCAGCCAGCTCTTTAGATATCGTAATGACAATGTCTAACTTGATGCGCTCCTCCTGCTCAAACACATCGCTCGTCCATTTTTGATTGTTCATAAATTCTTCAATGGAAGTGCGCAGGGTTTGAAAAACCTGTGGGTCGGCGGTTTGCAGCTTTGGGGTATTAATGGACACTTTTACGGCCAGCTCCTGAGCGTTGACCGTTCCGAAAAGAAAGAATAGAGCTAAAAGTAACAGGCACTTTTTCATAAATAGACGCTATTATATGATGGTAAGGACTTCGTTTAAAATGTCTTCAGCTACGGCAGACTTGGGCTTTAACTCAAAATCTTTTCGCTTATTGTTTTTGTGGAGGATGGTAATCTTATTGGTATCGAAAGCAAAGCCTGCGCCTGCGTCCTGCAAAGAATTAAGTACGATGAAATCGAAGTTTTTGTTGAGTAATTTTTCTGCGGCGTTTTCCAAAGCGTTGTTTGTTTCTAAGGCAAATCCCACGACGATCTGACCCTTTCTTTTCATTCTTCCGAGGCTCGCAGCGATGTCGGGCGTTTTTTCCAGTTCAATATTTAAACCCGCGTCGGACTTTTTTATTTTTTGAGAAGCGACCTGTCTGGGGCGATAATCGGCCACCGCCGCAGCTAAGACGGCTATGTCTGTTGTTTCAAAATGCCGAATAGCGGCATCGTGCATCTCCTGCGCCGACTCCACCGGGATGACTTCAATCTTATCCGAAACCGGTTTCAGGGAAGAAGGACCCAGAATGAGTTTTACCTCTGCGCCCCGCCCGGCAAAAGCCTCTGCGATAGCCAATCCCATTTTCCCCGAAGAGCGGTTGCCGATGAATCGCACCGGGTCGATGGCTTCGTAAGTAGGGCCGGCGGTGATGAGCACATTTTTCCCTGAGAGCGCTTGTTTCTTTTGAAAAAAAGATTGTAGGAAGGCGATGATTTCTTCCGGCTCAGCCATGCGCCCTGCTCCGACCAGACCGCTGGCCAGTTCGCCTTCGCCTACCGGAATAAAATGACAGCCATGCGATTGCAGGCGCTCCACATTTTCACGGATAGCCGGATGCTTCCACATGTCGAGATCCATGGCGGGAGCTATGAAGACAGGGCAGCGCGCAGAGAGGTAAACGGCTGAAATCACGTCGTCGCAAATGCCGTGCGCCAGCTTAGCCAGCGTGTTGGCAGTCGTTGGGGCGACGACCAGGGCGTCGGCCCATAAGCCCAGTTCGACGTGGCTATTCCAGGATTCATCACTGGAAATACTGGTAAAAACCGGTCTCTTAGATAAAGTGGAAAGAGTGAGCGGCGTGATAAATTCGGTAGCCGACCGGGTCGCCAATACCTGCACCTCGGCGCCTGCCTTTACCAATAGTCTGATAAGAAAGGCTGATTTATAGGCGGCAATGCTGCCAGTAATGGCGAGTATGATTTTTTTGTCGCGCATGATGGAAGCCCGAACGGCTTTTCAAGTTTGCAGCCCGTCAAAGAACGCATTTATAAGTACTGACAGACTGCAAACTGACGGGCTACAGGCAGATATTGCTATCTCTTGCGGTGTCTGTCGTTGTAGTGGTAGTGTATTTCACCCTCCAAAAATTCTTCTGTTGCGATGAGGGTAGGGTTGGGGAGTTTTTCGTAAAACTTCGATATTTCGATTTGCTCCTTGTTTTCAGTGATTTCTTCGATGGTATCCGTATTCACTGCAAACTCATCGAGCTTGTTGTTCAATTCGTGCTTCAAGTCAATGGACAACTGCTTGGAGCGCTTGGCGATGATAGCCAGCGACTCGTAAATATTGCCTGTCGGCGCGACAATATCCAAAATGTTGCGCGCTTTCACGTTAGGATCCAAGCCTTGGGCTTTGCTCTTGATATCTGCCATTCGTTAATGATTTTAGTTTCTTGACTGAATTATCGTAATAAGATTTTATTTCTTTAGAGTTGGGGCTGTCTTTGAACTTATCTAAGTAGTCTCTGGCGTAGCTGACGGTCTGCTTGAAGCGCTCCTCCTGCTTTTCGAAAATGCTGTTTTCGGCGAGTAGAAAATAGCCCTTAGCGATGTGGTACCTAACCTGCTCAGCATTGCCCGTTTCGGGAAAGTCTTTTAACAAATTTTCGAAGGTAACAGTTGCAGCCTGGTATTGCTTGAGGTCGAAATAGAGCCTGCCCTCTTCGAAAACCTTCTTCTCCATCTTTAAACGCATGGCGTCAATCAGACCGTTGCACTCCTGCACCCGCTCGCTGTTGGGGTAGGTATTGACGAAGGTTTGAAATTCATCAATGGCCTTAACCGTATAAGTTTGATCGAGCCTGTAAGTGGGCGACATCTGGTAGTTGGAAAAGGCCGCCATAAAATCCGCATCCTCCCGTATGCTGCTCGTGGGAAAAGTAGATGTGAAATTTTTGAAATAATAATTGGCCAGAATAAACTTATTCAATTTGTAGTAGGTGTCGGCGTAAGAATAATAGACCTTCTCTAACTCCGGTTTGCCCCGATAGACCGGAATGATTAACTCAAAAAGTGTTTGCGCGCGCAAATACTCCCCCTGCTCGTAGTACTCAAATGCCTTTTTGTAAAGCAGGTCGGCGTCGCCGCTTGCCCGGATCTTTTCAAACTCCGATTTACAACCGAATGTAACTGATAGAAGGGCTGCCAAAAATGAAAGAATTACAAACCTTTTTTTCATAGGGGCGCAAAGATAAGAGGATTCCGACGATTTTAAGTTGGAAAGAAATAAACGGCGAGCTGTTTCTTTTCGTGTATTTCCGCATTTTCTTTCAACCAAAGTGCAATGCCAATTAAAAAAGGTTGGTTGCGAAATCCCAAGGATTTAGACGCCTTTGAAACTCCTATGGAAGTTTAAAAAACCTGTGAAAAAAAATCCGAAGTAAATTCGAATTGATTTTCCCTTCGGAGCAGATCGTCTGCCGGAAGCTTCGCACCGCAGAAAAGCGAACAACTCAAAATCAGAAAAATAAAAAAGGCGCATCGGACTTTAATCCTCTGCGCCTTCTGGCTGTGAGAGGAGGATTCGAACCTCCACGGGGCGGTTAGCTTCAACACAAAGTTTAGTGGTCAACCCTGGACGGCCGTACACAAGGTATAGTCGGCTCTATGTTGCGTTTTTCCCGTTTTCCCCACCCCCGAGACAAGAGGGCATGGCTGCCTGTTTCAACACCTCACAATTTTGTAGTTTAAAGAAATAAACGTTTTTATTTCGTTTGATTGATGGTGCAAATTTATGAGAGGATTTTCCCTTGATGCAAATTTTTTAAAAAATAAAATAAAAATTTAGAAATATCGCAAGGATACCTTTTTATAATAAAAATATTCTAAAATAGCTTTGCCAAACTCCCTCCTTTTTTAAATTTTTTTAAAAAGGATGAAGAACAAAAAAGGTATTAAACTGCGCCGCGCTTTTTTTTAAAAAATAAGAGAGATTTGAAATGCGGAGATTTTTTTATGTAAAAAAGTTCCCTCACAGGCTCTCCTCCGTCGAAAGATTCGCCTCCGGCAGGCCTGACTTTCGAGCGCTTTGCGATTCGGAGGTTTTTTAATCTTGATTAAAAATTGGGAAAGCGAATGCCTAAAAGGTAATTTTGCGCCCTTATCAAAAAAAGAAAACAAAAGAAATGATGAGATCATTGAGACTAAGCTTGTTGTTTGCGCTCCTAATTGCCGCCAGCTCCGGCTTGATGGCGCAGAAATTCGGCCACCTTAACAGCGGGAATATCCTAATCCAGATACCCGAGACCCACCTCGCCGACAGTTTGTTGAAAATCTATCAGGATTCACTGGTAGAGATAGGCAGCGTACAGGCAAAACAATTGGAAGCCGACTATAGAGCCTTTGCAAAGGAATACCAGAATGGCAACGTGCCGCCCGTACAGGCGCAGCAGAAACAGGATGAGTTCCAAAAAAGGCAGGATGCGCTTGGCGAATACCAGGACACGGTCATTCAATTGGTTGGCATGAAGAGGCAGGAACTCATCGGCCCCATTCTCGAGCGCCTACAGGAAATCATCAACCAGATCGGAAAGGAAGGGAACTACACCATGATCTTCGATACCAGCGTCTATAATACCATTTTGTTCGCCCGGAATTCTGACGACTTAGAAGATTTAGTCAAAGCAAAACTCGGAATACAATAAGTCCCTTCTCCCCAAAAATAAAAGCCTGGAATCAGCGGAGAGTTTGTCTGATTCCAGGCTTTTTCTTTGTCGTTTTTGAAGCCCTTTCTTCAATTTTTAATAGAACAATAGAAGGCTGAAAGGCCGGAGAAGAATTGGCAAAGGCGACGATGCGCTATTTCACTTCAATAAAATCATTGAGCGCCTCGCGATCTACCACTCCCGCCACAACTCCATTATCGAAAACCGGCAGAATCGGATAGCCTGACTGACGCATGATATCGTCAGCCATCTGTAGAGAGTCGTTTTTTGATACGCCTTTAGCCCCCTGCTGGGTATATTCGCCCACCCTGTGCATCAGTCCGTTTTCGTTCACAGCCTTTAACACGGCCCAGTCGGGTAGGGCGCCCACTACCTTCTGTTGCTCGTCGAAGACCAGAAAATGCCGCTCCACATTTCCAGCCAGCAGCCTGAACGGTTTGGACATAGTGTCTTCCATTTGCAGGGGAGTATAATTTTCCTTTAATAAATCTGCCACCTTATGGCGGCTGAGCAGGGTCTTATATCCGATGTGTTTTCTTTCCCTGATAGCTGTGAAAAAAATAAAAACACCGATGAATATAATCGTCAGGCTGAATTCCTTAAGGCCGTAAGCTAACATCAGCGCAGCTATGCCCTGCCCAAAAAAGGTGGCGATTTGGGTGGCCTTGTACAGGCCAAACCGGCTCGAAAGCAAAGCCCTGAATACCCGCCCTCCATCCATCGGGAAGGCGGGCAGCATATTGAAGACAACGAGCATGACATTGATGAAGAGCAGCGCCGGCACAAAAAAGCGATAATCTCCGATTAGACTCATTTCATCTCCGGGAGCTACGGAGGGAAGGGCGGAAATCCCCGGATAGATAAACCAGATACTGAGCAGCAGCGCAATTACCACATTGACCATCGGCCCGGCAATCGCAATGATTAGCTCCTGCAAAGGCTTTTCGGGCATGAGAGCCAGTCGGGCCACTCCGCCAATAGGTAGCAGAATGATGTCTGAAGTCTGAATCCCGTACCGCCGCGCCGCCAGTGCGTGCCCGTATTCGTGCATCGCCACGCAGACAAAAGTGGCAGCCATCAAGCCCCCTAACCAGATAGTCTGATGCGGCGCCATATCCTTGTACAGGCCAATCAATGGAACGTATATCAGCAACAGCCAAAAGGTCCAGTGTACAAACACGGGAATACCAAAAAACTTCGCTATCTGAATGGAACCCCTCATAATTGAATTTCTTCTGAATTTCTACTGAATCACTGCCGTTCCAGAATGGTCGCATAGCCCTGCCCGACGCCTACGCAGAGGGTGACTAAAGCATAGCGCTTTTGCTGTTTGTGCAATTCGATGGCGGCGGTTTGCAAAATCCTCGCACCGGACATGCCCAGTGGATGGCCGATGGCGATGGCGCCGCCGTTGGGGTTGAGACGCGGGTCGTTGTCGGCGATGCCCCAGGTGCGGGTGCAGGCCAGAGACTGTGCGGCAAAAGCCTCGTTCAATTCGATGATGTCCATGTCCCGCAGACTTAGCCCGGCTCTTTTCAACGCCTTTTCCGAAGCAAATACCGGCCCGATACCCATGATGCGCGGCTCTACGCCGGCTACTGCATTGGAGACAATTCGGGCCAGGGGCCGCAAATCGTATTTTTTGACGGCGTCCCCGGAGACGACGAGTATGGCCGCCGCACCATCGTTGAGGCCGGAGCTGTTACCCGCCGTGACAGAGCCTCCTTCCTCTGCTTTCCTGAAGGCGGGGTGGAGTCTGGCCAGCGCTTCCGGCGTTGTGTTGGGCTTGATAAATTCATCCTGCTCAAACAGGATGGGGTCTTTCTTTTTCTGGGGAATGGAGACGGGGACGATCTCTTCGGCCAGCCGGCCGGAAGCCTGAGCCTTTGCCGCTTTCATTTGCGACCAATAAGCAAAGGCATCCTGATCGCGGCGGCTGATTTGATGCAGCTCGGCCAGATTTTCGGCGGTGTTGCCCATGCCGTCCGTGCCGTATAGCTTTTGCATGGCCGGGTTGATGAACCGCCAGCCAAAGCTGGAATCGTACATCTGGGCGTCCCTGCCAAAGGCTTCCGAGGTTTTTGAAATAACCCAGGGGCCGCGGGTCATCTGCTCGACGCCGCCCGCAATAAACAGATCTCCGTTGCCGGTCTGTATAGCGCGAGCCGCATGGATGACGGCGGACATGCCCGAAGAGCACAGTCGGTTCACCGTCTCGCCAGGAACACTCCAGGGCAGTCCGGCTAAGAGCAGCGCCATTCGGGCGACGTTGCGGTTGTCTTCTCCCGCCTGGTTGGCGCAGCCCATAATGACATCTTCGTAGGCCTCGCCTGGAATCCCAGGATGCCGCTCTACCAGCGTACGGATGACGTGGGCGGCCAGATCGTCGGCTCTTACTGCCGACAGCCCTCCCCTAAAATTGCCGACAGGCGTGCGAACGGCGTCTATGATGAATGCTTCTTTCATATTCTTTAAAAATTGGATGTCAGTTGGCGATGAGGTGGACGTAAAAGCGTTTGTCAACGCTGACTTCCTTAGTATTTTTTATCGGAAGTCGTAGTTCTTTCCACTGTGCCTCCGGGTGAATCAACTGCCAGGAACCGTCTTTGGCTTTTATCCTGACGGGCATGTCAAAATCTTTGACGCAGTTAGCCCAGCGATAGGAGACGAGTGAATTGCCGCCTTTTTTCTTTCCGTCGGCCATTTTTATTTCAAGAGTTGGAATTTGGGCAGTGCGCAGGTATTGGTCGAATACTTTTGAAAAATCCTGCCCTGCGTGTTGGGAGAGATAGCTCTCTATCTGATCGGTAGAGACGGTTTGATGCCGAAAGTCACTGTTCAGCCCCCGTAGGATTTGCCTGAATTTCTCATCGTCATCAATGAGTTGTCGGATGGTGTGCAACATGCTCCCTCCCTTGTAATACATGTCGCCGCTGCCTTCCCTGTTTACGTTATAAATGCCAATGATGGGGCGATCGTTGGCGACATTTCTACGGCAGCCGATATTGTAGCGGTCTGCGGCGTCCTCGCCAAATTCGCATTCGGCGTACAGGGTTTCGGAGTAATTGGTGAAACCCTCATGCACCCACATATCGGCGACATCGCGGCTGCTGATATTGTTGCCGAACCACTCGTGACCCGATTCGTGTACCAGAATAAAGTCGAATTTTTTGCCGACGCCCGTCGCCGACAAATCTGCTCCGCGGTAGCCGTAGCGGTAGTCGTTGCCATAAGCTACGGCACTCTGGTGCTCCATGCCGAGATGCGATGATTCTACCAACTTGAATCCGTCCTCGTAAAACGGATAAGGCCCGAACCAATACTCAAAGCAGCGCAGCATCTTGGGAGTTTCCCGCAGGAACATATCTTTTGCCTTGTCGAGATTGTAATCTATCGCCCAGAAATCGAGGCTCAGCTTTCCCTTTTCACCGGAAAAAGTATCGGAGAAATGCTCGTAGTAGCCGATGTAGGGAATGAGATTGTAATTGTTGATGGGGTTGACGACTGCCCAGGTACTGGTCGCAGTACCGTCGCCATTATCTACTATGGAGCGCAGGCGACCGTTGCCGACGGATTTCATTTCAGAAGGCGCAGTGATGTGCAGGGCTGCGCTATCCGGCTCGTCATATTGGTGATCTTTGTTCGGGTACCAGATGCTGGCGCCAATTCCTTCGCAGGCGACGGTTATCCAGGGGCGACCCTGCTTGTCTTTTTCCCAGACTAAGCCGCCGTCCCAGGGCGGGCGCTTTGCCGCTACGGGCTGGCCGTGGTAGTAAATGGATATTTTTTTAAAAATGCCCTTTTCCTGGAGAGGAGTTTTTATAAAATAAGCATTCCCGTCCTTTTCCCAGACCAACTGTCTGCCGTCCTGAACGACGCTATCCACCACGAGAGGCTCCTGTAGGTCAATCTGCATGGCCTCTCCCGCAGGGTTCAATACTTCGTAAGTGATTGAATTCCAGCCTGATATGCTTTTGCTTTCATAATCAAAAGCGACGTGCAGGTCGTAATGCCGAGCATCCCACCATGCCCGCTCAGGGGTGATAGAGCCTCGCAATGTGTCGGCATGGCTGAAGGGCTGAGCCTGAACAAAGAAGGGCAGGCACAAAAAGAGGATGATTATTTTATTCATGAAAAAATGTCTTTGGTTTTTTTAAAATACAGTTACTTAGGTTCTATGGAGTTCAGAGAAGATTAAAAATCCGAAGTTAAGTCGAACTGAACTTCCCCTCCGATAAGAATCATCTGCGAAAAACCCTGCGCCTTGCGACCCTCCCTAAATATTGCATTGCGCCCTGCGCGCACTTTAAAACCATAGAGCAGAAAAATGAAAACTCAACAAGGTGGACGACCGTCGGTTCAATGAAGAGTTTTTTAATTTTTTTTAAAAAAATAACTCTCTACGGGCAGGCCATAATTATTTTCCAAAATTCAGTCGGCGTCTCTACTTTCATTTTCTCGCAGACCTTCGACATACTCGGCGACAGCTTCAATTTTTTCACTGCTCAAAATGGATTTAAAGGGCGTCATGCCATTGCGGCCATTGGAGATTACATTGATGCGCTCTTCTAAGCTCAGGGTAGATTTCGTCAGGTCGAATGCTCCGGCCGCTCCCATATTCCCTTTAATGCCGTGACAGACAATGCAGTTGTCTTTAAAAATTTTTTGTCCGTTCACGGCGCCTTCCTCAGAGGAAGGACTACACGCAAAGTAAATACACAGCAATATGGCCAGTAGGACAGTTTTTTTCATTTTGAAAAAATGATTTTTCACAAAGACTGCGAAAGTAAAGATTAGCTGAAAAATAGCCGGCAAGTTAGCATGCTTAGCGCTGCGGAGACTAAGTTTGGACTTCCGGCAACCCCGGCCTTTCTATGAGCGTTTTTAAAAAGTCAGTTTTCAAAAAATGCCGACTTTCGCTTTCCTTTAAAAGTAAACCTCCAGATTCATTGAGCCGCGAAACCTATCATCCCGTCGCTACTTCGAGTGTTTTCACCGATGTCATACTGCCCTTAGCTGTGCCTAAGCCGTACAGCTACTCCGTGCCGGAAGAGATGGTCGAGCTGGTGAAACCCGGACTGCGGGTAGAAGTACAATTTGGCGGAAGGTTATACGCCGGATTGGTGATGAGGGTCCACGAAAATCAACCGGAGTACCGCCTGAACCCCATCCTGTCCGTGATTGATGAAACGCCGATTTTGGATAGAAAAACCCTGGACTTCTGGAAATGGCTGGCCGAATACTACGCCTGCGCGCTCGGCGAGGTGATGAACGTCGCTCTTCCCGCCAATTTTAAATTAGCGGGCGAACGGCGGCTGAGGCTCAGTCCGCTCTTTGACGACAACATGGGAGGATTGGACGACAAAGAGTTCCTGATTACAGAGGCTCTGGGTATTCAGGAAACCATCACTATTGACGAGGTGCGGAAAATCCTAAACCAGAAAACCGTCATGCCCGTCGTCAGGCGACTGATAGAGAAGCAGATTATATACCTCTACGAGGAATTAGAAGAAAAATACCGACCCAAAAAAGTGGCCTGCGTTCGATTAGCCGAGCCTTATCGCTCCGACGCTAAGCTATTGCAGGAGGCCTTTGACCTCTGCGCGCGGGCGGCGCGACAGACGGAAGCGCTGGTCGCCTTTGTCCAGTTGACCCGCCAAAAATCGGCTGCCGACGGCGGTATCCTGCGCCAGGAGCTTTACAAGAAAGCCGGCATTGACGCTTCCGTGTTGAATGCGATGGTTCACAAGGGAATCTTTGAACTGTACGAAAGGGAAGTGAGCCGGCTCGGCGGCTATGAAGACGAATTAGTCGAAGCGGAGAAACTTTCAGCGCAACAGGCGCAGGCCTTAGAAGAAATCCACGCTTGTTTTGCAGAAAAGAATGTAGTGTTACTCCACGGCGTCACCGGCAGCGGAAAGACGAGGGTTTACATAGAACTTATCAGGGAAGCCATCGCCAGGGGTGAGCAGGTGCTTTATCTCCTGCCAGAAGTGGGACTTACTACGCAGATTATCAGCCGCTTACAGAAGGTTTTCGGCGATGAAATTTCAGTCTATCACCACCGCATCACGAATAACGAGCGGGTTGAACTTTGGAAAAAAGTCATGGCCTTCCGTTCGGTAGCCGATGCGGGAACCGGAAACCTGAGCGCTTTGTCTCCTATCCTCCTCGGGGCGAGGTCTGCGCTTTTTCTGCCTTTTTCCAAATTGGGTTTAGTCATCGTGGACGAAGAGCACGACACTTCTTTTAAACAGAACGACCCCGCTCCGCGCTACCACGGGCGGGATGCCGCCATTTATCTGGCTCACCTTCACGGAGCCAAAGTACTGCTCGGCACCGCAACTCCTTCGCTCGAAACTTATCAGAACTGCAAGACTGGCAAGTACGGATTGGTGGAGATGCAGCAGCGCTACGGAAATGTCGAGCTGCCGGAGCTGCTCATCGTGGACGCCCGCGAGGAGGCAAAACAACGCAAATTGCAAAGCCACTTCACCAGCGTCCTGCTGGATGAACTGAAAGCCGCCTTAGAACGAGGGGAGCAGGCTATTCTCTTCCAAAACCGCCGGGGCTATGCGCCAACCCTGCGATGCCCGTCCTGCGGCTGGCACGCTGAGTGCATCCATTGCGACGTAAGCCTCACCTACCACAAGCACCGGCACAACCTAATCTGCCATTATTGCGGCTACCATACGCCGGTGGCGACGACCTGCCCTGCTTGTGGAAGCCTGGAATTAAAACTACAAGGTTTCGGCACGGAGAAAATCGAAGACGAACTAAAAATCTATCTTCCGGAAGCGACGATCGCCCGCATGGACTACGACACCGTGCGCACAAAAGACGCCCATGCCCACATCATCAACGACTTTGAAGAGGGACGCATAGATATACTCGTAGGCACACAGATGGTGACTAAGGGTCTCGATTTTGAAAACGTAGGCGTGGTCGGCGTCGTCAGCGCCGACCAGTTGCTCCAGTTCCCCGACTTCCGCTCCGGCGAGCGGGGCTTCCAGCTCATCACGCAGGTAGCGGGCAGGGCTGGACGAAAAGGCAAACGGGGCAAAGTCATCGTTCAGGCGATGAATGTATCTCATCCCGTATTGCGCGAGGTCTTAGACAACGACTTCCAGGCCTTTTTCGAGCGGGAAATCATGGAGCGCAAATCTTTTGGCTACCCGCCCTTTACCCGCCTGATCCACATTGCGCTAAAGCACAAAAAGCCGGAAGCGCTCAACCGGGGCGCCAAAGTATTCGTACAGGTTTTGAGAAATGAACTGGGTCAAAGGGTACTAGGGCCGACTGTCCCCCCCGTTGGCCGCGTCAGAGGCATGTTTCTATTAGACGTCCTAATCAAGATGGAGCGCAATCCCGATCTCTGGAAAAGGTCAAAAGACCTGATTGCAAAAGCCGCCCAGGTCATGCAGCAGCAGGAAGGCTTCTCTACCGTCAGAGTCAATGTGGATGTGGATCCGATTTGATGTTTGGGGGATGGGATGTACCGGCCTCTGCGAGCTGAGCGCTTTAGGGGTTTTTAGAGCGACAACGAGTTGTAAGCCAGGCGCCAGGAGCGTCGCTCCCCTCCTTTGGAGGAGCCAGGGGAGGCTCTCGTCAGGCGGGAGCAATCTCACTCCCCATTCACCTGGTTCATGGCGAAGTTGAGGCCGATAGTTCCGAAGGCTTTGACGGCGTCGGCGGCTCGTTTTAGGATTTCGGGAAGTTTGTCTTTTTCCTCGCCGCTCCATTCGCTGAGGACGTAGTTCACCTGTTGGCCTTTGAAAAAATCTCTGCCGATGCCGATGCGCAGGCGGGCGTAGTTATTGCCTCCTGTCATTTGGTCAATGTCTTTTAGGCCGTTGTGTCCGCCGTCGGCGCCTTTGCCCCGCAGCCGGATTTTGCCGAGGGGCAGGTTCAGGTCGTCCACGATGACGAGGAGGTTATCTTTGGGGATATTGTGCTTCTGGAGCCAGTGCCGGACGGATTTACCGCTGCGGTTCATAAAAGTGGAGGGCTTCAGGAGGATGAAGGTCCGTCCCTTGTGCCGGAACTCGGCGAGGTCGCCTAAGGTATCATTCTTGAAAGAGACATTAAATTCTTCAGAGAGAAAATCCACCACGTCAAAACCGATATTATGGCGGGTATGGTCGTAGTCGGCGCCCATGTTTCCGAGGCCGGCAATGAGATACTTCATTGGATCAGGATCAGGTTGTTTGAAAAGATTTTTCAGTTTTTTTAAAAAAGGCATCGCATGACTTTGAGAAAAAACTTAGGAAGTTTGAAAACGGCGGCAAAAGTAAGCACAGCGGCAAAAACAAGTCCTTGCAGGCAAAAGCTTTAAAATGCTAACTTGGTCGCCAAATTTTTTGGGGGATGCGAAAGAAGCTGACAGACATATTTTACTCCTTCCCGTTTCAGTTGCTGATGCTGCACCTGCGCAACAATCCCTTGCTGCTGTTCATCTGGGTAGTGCTGGCGCTCATTGTAACGGGGGGAATCGGTCAGAAGTTTGGCCTGCGCTACCTGTTTCTATCTCCGGAGTATCTCGGCGATGTGGGTTTTTTGAGCTTCTTTTTTGTGGGCTTCGGTTTTGGGGTTTTGACAGTCAGTTGGAATTTATCTATTTATTTATTGAACGCCTACCGGTTTTCGTTTTTGGCTTCCCTGTCCCGGCCCTTCACGAGATTTACCTTTAATAATATGGTCATCCCCTTCTCGTTTTTGGCGCTCTTCCTCTTCTGCCAAATACGGTTCGGCCTCTACTATGAGTTTCAGGATGTGGCTCGCATAATCTGGAACAGCGTCGGTTTTTTGACAGGGCTGACGACGCTAATACTTTCCGTCTCCCTGTATTTTTATTTCACCAACAAGGATATTTTTAAACTGCTAAAAGGACAGTCAACTGAGCCGTCTTCGGACGCCATTACTCCGGGTCGGGGAGATATACCCGTTTTAGAAGACATTCGACTGAACAGAAACCAATGGCGGGTGGATACCTATCTGACCCTGGGCTTCGAGTCCAGACTGGTGCGCAGCGTGGCGCACTACGACCCGCGTCTGCTGCTTCGGGTATTCAGACAGAACCACACCAATGCGCTGCTCGTCCATCTTTTTACGATTATTGTGCTGATATTATTAGGCGCGCTGATTGACAGACCTTTATTCAGAATACCTACCGGAGCCAGCATCTTTCTCTTGTTCAGCGTCATCATGGCGCTTACCAGCGCCATTTCATATTGGTTTAACAGGTGGCGGACAGCGGCGCTGATTGCCATGTTGCTCCTCGTCAATCAGGTCACGCGCTTTGATTTTTTTCATCATAAAAACAAGGCCTACGGGATGGACTATCAAACGGCTCCGGCGACGTATAGCACGGAAGAGCTGGAGTCCGTGTGCAATGAATCCGCCGTGAGCGAAGACAAAGAAGCCACCCTACGAATTCTCGAAAAATGGAAGGCAAAAGTGACCGGCTCCGGGTATGCCGAAAAGCCCAAAATGGTCTTTTTTTGCGTCAGCGGCGGCGGCCTCAAAGCGGCGGTATGGGCGATGGAAGTCCTGCAGCATGCCGATAGCATTAGCGATGGCCGATTTCTGGAACATACCATGCTCGTGTCCGGCGCATCCGGCGGCCTGATGGGGGCGAGCTACTATCGCGAACTGGCGCTCCGCAAAAAACAGGGAGAGATCGTCAACCTTTTCAGCCCCCAATACGCCCTCAATATTTCAAAGGACATGCTCAACCCCATCGCCTTTACCATCATCACCAACGATCTTTTTCTACCCTGGGCGACCTTCGAAGTGGGCGGGCATCGCTACAAAAAGGACAGGGGATATATTTTTGAAAAGGCTTTAAATGAAAATACCCATCACCTGCTCGACAAGACGATCGGCGATTACACGCAGCCGGAACAGGAGGCGCTGATTCCCTTAGTCTTTATTACGCCGAGCATCGTGAACGATGGCCGGCGCTTAGTCATCTCCGCACAGCCGGTGCGATATATGATGACGGGGCCGGCAGGTATTGAAATGCCCAAATCGGTGGAAGTGGACGCCGTAGATTTTGGCTGGTTGTATCAAAATCAGGAGGCCATGAATCTGAGGTACACCACAGCGCTGCGCATGAATGCCACCTATCCCTACGTGCTGCCCAACGTCTATCTGCCCAGCGAACCGGCTATCGAAGTGCTCGACGCCGGATTCAGGGACAACTTCGGACTGAAATCAGCCACCCGTTTTATTCACGTTTTTAAAGACTGGATTAAAGAAAATACCAGCGGCGTGGTGGTGGTGGTCGTGCGGGCCTTTGACAGAGAGCGTGAGATCAGCTCGAATAAGAATCGGGGCATCATAGAAAATATTCTCAACCCCCTGGAAATTGCCTTCAAGGTGATGAGCCTCCAGGATTACGAGGACGACAACAATCTCAGCTTCCTCTACGACCTGTTAGGCCCCGAATATTTTGAAATCGTCCGCTTTACCTATCACCCCAGCAAAGAACTAAAAGATTCGCCCATCTCCTTTTACCTGACAAAGCGGGAACGGGAAGACCTGATGAATGCCATTGGCCAGGAGGAGAGCTTAGAGAGCTTAGAGCGGATTGAGGAGGCTTTGAAATGAGAACTTCGGAAACTCAGTAAAAACCTCGAAGAGATCCGTACTGAGTTTCCGCTGAGTTTCTATAATGGAGAATTTTTATCGAACTTCACTTCACATACTTCTCTAACCACTGGTTCATTTCCCATGCCATGTGCATGATGGATTCCCTCGCCTGATAGCTGTGGCTTTCGCCCGGCAACATGACTAATCGGACGGTAGCTCCGTGACCTTTGAGGGCGGCGTACATGCGCTCGCTCTGCATCGGGAAAGTGCCGGAGTTGTTGTCGGCCTCGCCGTGAATGAGCAGCAGCGGCTCTTTGATGCGGTCGGCGTAGTTGAAAGGAGACATCTTGTAATAGGTTTCCGGCGTCTCCCAGTAAGTGCGCTCTTCGGATTGGAAGCCAAAGGGTGTCAGCGTGCGATTGTAGGCGCCGCTACGGGCGATTCCCGCAGCGAACAGATCAGTATGAGCCAGCAGATTGGCCGTCATAAAAGCGCCATAGGAGTGCCCGCCCACGGCAATGCGCCTGCGGTCGCCTATGCCCATGTCCACGATGGTATTGACTGCCGCCTCTGCGTTGGCCTGGAGTTGTTCCACAAAAGTCTCGTTCGGCTCGACATTCCCTTCTCCGACGATGGGCATGGCCACGGCGTCAAAAACAGCAAAACCCTGCGTGACCCATAAAATGGGCGAAGACCAGCCCGTCCGGATGAATTCATGAGGAGAGCCTGTCACCTGCCCGGCGGCGGCGGCGCTCTTGTACTCGCGAGGGTAGGCCCACATCAACACCGGCAGACGCCCGTCGCGGGTTTTGTCGTAACCGACGGGTAGATACAATGTGCCCGTCATTTCTAAGCCGTCGGCTCTTTTGAATTTGATTAGATCTTTTGACACCCCCGACAGGGCTTCAAAGGGATTGGGGAAATGGGTCAGTTGGGTGAGTTGCATATTGCTGAGGTTGCGCAGAAAATAGTTGGGCGGCTCGTGATTAGATTCTCTGCGAGTCAATACAAGACCCTTGTCGGCTTCGACGATGGACACGGGCGTTTCGTAATACGGCGCTTCCGAGCGCCACAGCCGGGTACTTTTTTTAGTTCCAATATTGAATTTGTCCACAAACGGGCGATTGCCTTCCGCAGAAGCTCCCTGCCCGGTCAGAAAAAGCGATGAGCCGCCGTCCGCCGTGAGCAGGACGCTTTGCCCCCAATTGTTTCGCATCGTCGCAAACTGCCCGGGATCGTTGTAGCGATCTTCGGAAGAGCGGTCAAAGAGTACGACTGCCTCTGCTGCGGGTCTGGCCGGCTGCCATTGGCGGGTAATCGTCCGCCGGGTCTGCCACCATGATTCGTAAGCCAGCGCTAAGCCGTCCGTTCCCCAGGTCACGCCGCCGTAGCGAAGGCTGAAAGAAATGCCTTCCTTCGGCTGGCCGATAAATGGGGCTTCAAGGTAGAATTGTCGGTCGCGCACCGCTACCTCTTTTTGGGGGTCGCCGCCGTCCTGCGCCTCTACCCAGTAGAGCGAGGCGGGATGGTCCGAGCGCCAGGTAAAACTGCGAGGGCCTTCTGATACCGCATTGAAGCCTTTGGGGATGTTCTCGGCTGCGGGCAGGTCGGCGACCTGTCGCACCGGTTTGCCGCTGCGGTCGTAGATGGTCGCCGTTTGTGCAAAGCGATAGTAGGGGACGATATAAGAAAAAGGTTTGTTGATTTGATAGACGAGCGCAAAGCGACCGTCGGGAGAAGGTGAAAACCCGCTAATGATGCCGGTCGCTAAGGGCGTTACTTTTCCCGAAGCTAACTCCAACAGCGAAAGCTGGGAAGTGGTGTAGTATTCAAAAAGCGCTTCGTCGTATTGGTTGCTGAGCAAATCCTGATAGGTGCGCACCGGCGCCGCCTCGCCTTCATTGGACTGAATGGTGGGGCCGAGAGGCGCTTCTAATTTTGCCGGAATAGCTCCCCTGTTAGCTGGTATCTGTTTGAAAATGAGCGCCTTACTGTCGGACAGCCAGGCGTATCCTCCCTGCAATGCAGCATTGACGACGGAGCCGGTCAGGCGGCGGGCTTTGGCGGAGGCAAGCTCTATGACCCACAGTTCGACGCCTTCGTTGGTCGTTTGTAAAAAGGCGATGGAAGAGCCGTCCGGCGACCAGGAGGCGTTCGTTATTTTGAGATTTTCGGGCAAGCCCTGTATCGGAATTTCTTTCCCGTCGGCAGCCAGTGGACGGATGCCGATACCCGAAAAATGCGAGACCCTGCTGGGGCCGTTGGTGCGGGGATTGATGCGGACGCCCGCCAATCGCAATTCCTCCTGGGCTACTTCCTCAATGGAGGGCAGCTCCTCTCGTTCGAGGAGCATCATCCAGCGATTGTCGGGACTGAGCGAAATGCCGGGCGTTGGAGCTGCGTCAATCAGGCCGGCAATAGCGGCGGGCGGCATTTGATAGCCCGTTGATTCCTGTGCAAAGATGTTTACGGCGCTCGCCCAAAACAAAATGATGGCAGCGAAGAGGGTGAGTTTTTGCATGTCTTGAAATTTTTATTTTGAAATAAAAAAAACGGGAGGGAACTCCTGTTCAGAATTCCCTTTTGAAAATTTTATTGATGTAAAACGGGCGCTTCAGCAATGCTGAATCAGGGGCAAACCCGGTTTTGCCCGTCGGCTTAATCCCGCTCGATGGGGCAGGTCATGCAGTGCGTGCCGCCGCGGGCGCGGGACAATTCGTTGGATGGAAGGTTGATGATGGTGTTCTCGACCTCTTCGGGCTTCACCTTTCCGGAGCGGATATTTTTCAGCAGCGTGCGCGCATCGACGATTTTGTAACCGGCTTTGCGGAAGGTCTTTTCGGTGTGTGGGTTGCGGTCGTAGTTCAGCGCTACGCCTGGTTTAATGGCGACGAGGTTGCAGCCATCCGTCCACTGCTCCCGCTCCTGGTAGGGCGACTCTCCATCCCCGCTGGGCAGAAATTCCATGTTGGGGTTGATTTCGTTGATGACGAAATCCCGAATGGAATTGTGAAAAACGGTAGTGCCGTTGCTTTTGTGTACGACGACATTGGAACTCAGTCCGTCCACGACGATGGGCTTGAAGGCCACGATGTGGTCGTTGTTGATTTGGGTAAAAATGGTGTCAATGTGCATGTAAGAGCGATCGTGCGGAATATTGATTTGCACGACATTTTTGACCACCTTTTTTTCAAATAAAACATCCCTCAGCAGGTGGATAGCGTGCTCGTTGGAGCGCTCGCTATGGCCAACCAGCAGGTAGTCTTTGTTTAAGATCATCATGTCGCCGCCTTCCAAAGAGACCCACTCGCCCCGCCTGGAGGGTGGAAATTCCTCCACGTGGTTCATGTTGATAATCCTTCCCTGCTCCTTGAGGTGCGCAAAAATCGGATGCGACCAGAAAATGAACCTCGCTAAGAAGTTTTCCCGATGACGGGCTTCCTTACCCGGCTTGGTGATGATGACGTGGTCGTTGACCGTGACGGCGATGTCCCTTGTGAAGATAAAATTGGGAATCGGGTCAAACAAGATGAGGTCTTCTTCGGGCAGGTAGCCGGTGATGAGCACGTCGGCTAATTTTTCTGCCGGCAGATCCAACAGCATTTGCTTGACCTTCGAGGGCATTTCCTCGTACTCTAACACCATGCCCATGATCTCCTCCGTAACTGCCTTGTCCGCTTCGATGGCGCCGATCAGCAGGTCTCTGGTTTCCAATACGTTTTCGGAGCCTAAGAACGCCCTCAATACGTCGGTAAAGACGTCGTGTTCTTCCTGCATCTGAGGCAGGTGTACAATGTCGTCAAAGAGCAGTTCGCTGGCTCTTTTGGGTGAAATGCGGGCGATGCCCTCGTCGGGGCGGTGAACGATGACCCTTCGCAGCGGGCCTATTTCTGATGATACCTGGATGGGCATAAAATATAAGTTTGAAGTTTGTATTGACGATAAAATATTGAGTTTATGCGCCCGTATTCCCGTAGTTCTAAAAATTTTAAAATAAAAAAAATACGATAATACGGCTTGGTTTTCAGTGAGTTATGAAGCTAAATAAAACCTTGTAAAGGCTTGATTTAAGAATGACAGAATGCCTGACGAGCAAATCCCGACAAGTTGACCTCAGAAGATTTTAAGGATAGTTGCCAAAAAATAATGCGCTGACTCGCGAAACTGATGGAGCAATACTCAGGCAAATTTTTCAAACCCTCCCGCTCTCTCAAACTACTTTTTCAATTTCATAAATAGAATTGATCTTACCGGCAAATATGCAATAAAAGTCGGGATTCCTATGCAGAACGGAAATTTCCGTTGGCCTGCCGTCGTCAATAAAATTGGCTTTTAGCTTGGATTTAATCGCAAAGTGAGAAGTCAGGTAGTTCAACTGTACGTCCTCGGAAAAGTATTTGCTCATCTGACCAATCATCTTGCGGTAATTGGTTTTGGGTTTTGCTTCGCAAAAATTGCAGTTGGCGATGAAGTCCGGCTTGCAGGCTTTGTTGATTTGCTGGCAGTCGAAGCGGGGCAGATTTTCGTAAGACACTTTGTGATGCGTGTAAGCCACCGAACTCAGCGACAGCACCTCCGATTTCCCGTAGGGCATGATGCTGCCGAACACTCCGTCCATGACCGTCAGTCCGATATTTTTCAACTGTGGGGAAGTGACAAAGGCAATCTCCGAAATCTCGTGCATCAACTGGATATCCTCTAAGCCAAACAGCCGGTTGATGGCGTTGCTGCCGCAGTAGGTAGCGTTGATGACGGTTTTGGCCCGTACAGTTTCAACTTCCTTATTCTCAAGGTCTTGTAAAACGAGTTGCCACTCGTTTCCCGCTTTCCCGGCTTCTTTTACGCGGGTGAAGAGTTTGGTTTCTATTTCCGGCGCCGCCTTTACTTTCTGCTTGTAATCCTCTCCGATGAGGATGGGATCAAAGCTGTATTCCGTCGTCAGATAGATAGCTTCTAAGCGGTCATAATTGAACAGGGGATGGTCGCGTACCCGTTCGCAGGGAATTTTGATGTACTTACAAAAGCGCTCAAACTGCGCTGCATCTGTAAAGCTGCCGTACCTGTCTATGGCATAATATTTTTCAAACTCAAAATGAATAAAAGGCCGGTGATCCTCCGTGAATCTCTTCTTGTTGTCGTCGCTCATGTGCGCCGTGGCCACACTCCGGGGGTAGTGATACCCGCCGTGCAGCCGCGCCTGATTGACAATGCTGGCCTTCTTGAACATTTCCCGCTCCTTCTCCACGATGCAACTCCTATAGCCCTTTTTCGCCAGATACAGCGCTGCATAGCATCCGAAGATGCCGCCGCCGACGATGATGAAATCATATTTTACGGAAACTCCTGAACTCATGGATTAGATGAAAATAATATTCACTGGACTTATGGAGAGAGCTAATTCAAAGCTAAATATCTTAAATCAGAACCAAATGCGCTCTACCTGCTTTCTATTGAAAAAATAAAAATATAGCAGCCTCTTTCTTTTACCGAAAACCAATACCTCCCTATTATCTAAGCAAACCGGAGAGCGCCTCGAAGACATCCCTAAAATCGCACGCCTTCAAAACTTCGTAAAAACTCAGACTCGACTTCAATTGCTCCAGGCTCGAAACGCCTAACAAAATCCCCTGCATATCCGGCTGATAAAAGGCGTAAATCATCCCGATTTCATTCATGCTTTGGAGTCGGGGTCTGTCGCCTTTCGCATTGGCCTGCGCCATGATCTGACGAATCTTTTCGACGACGGGCGGCTCGGTAGCTGTGTCGCCTCCCCGGGCTGCCAGCGAGCTCCCCGATGTGTAAGCGCCCGGATTTAGCTTCAGCCCCCCAGCGTTGATGCCGTAGGCGATGAAGCGGCGTTTCCCGTGAAAGGGAGCGTATCGGCCGTAGTCCGATTGCAGGACATTGTGCTTCAACTGGATGCGAAAGTCAAACCGATATTCCCGATTCAGTTTTGCATAAATCTCTGGATAGCGGATGCCTGACAGACCCACCTTCAGTCCAAATTCCCGAACCTTCTCAAAAGCCTCCAAAGTCTCGCGGATGGCTCGCTCCTCCTCCCGATTATCCCAATGAACCATCAGCGTGTCTAAATTAGAACCGAACAGCCAGCGGTATTCGTCGAGCAGAATCAGTGCGAGGGAATGGCTGAGCACGTGCTCCGGGGTGCGCAGGTTATTGACGCTGCCAATTTTCATCATTACCTTCAAATCGCCGACGCCGTGCGCCTGAATCCACTCCCGCAGGATGCTCTCGGCTAAGCGGAAGTGAAGGGGATTTTTGTCAATGGGGTAATTCATGGCGCCATCTACTTCCCGAAAGCCCTGCGCATACCACTCGTCTAATAGCACAAAGGCGGTTTCTTTGGAACTCGTCCAGCCCCACATAGCGGTACCGAGTATCAGGGAAGGAGAGATAGACGGATGGCGTTCAGGCATGAGCAGGTTTTTTGGCTTTTAAAATTTTCATGGCGGCTAAGTATTGCTTTGCCAATGGGACGATTTTCACCCGGCTGCTGCTTAGGTCGTCCGTCCATTTGACGGGCAATTCAAAAACTTTGAGGCGGCGCCACTCTGCCACCGTCAGCAATTCCGTGCTGAAAAACCAGCCATCGCTGACGGCGCCGCCCTCCTGTAGGGATGGGAAGACCTCCCGCCTCAACCACTTGAAACCGCACATGCCGTCCGAGAAGCCCACCCTGAGATAGGCTTTTAATAAAAAATTGAAAACCCTCGAAGTGATTTCCCTTTTGAGCGTCCGCCCCACAACCTGCGCTTTGGGGTGGAGTCTGGAGGCATAGACCAAATCGTAGCCCTGCCTGGCGATGGCGTCGTAAGCCTGTAAGAAGTGCGGCAGGTCGGTGGCGAGGTCTAAGTCCATATAGCCGACGATATCCGCTTCCGACTGCGACCAGGAAGTCTTCAGGGCGAGGCCGACGCCTTTGCGGGGCACAGTGACCGGCGTGATTTCCGGATAGCGCTCGTGCAGGGAACGGGCGATTTTCAGCGTGTCGTCCTTAGAGCCGTTGTCGGCAATGACGATGCGCCATTGCCCGGCAGAGGGAAAATTTTTTTTCAAAAAAAAACGCAGCGCCAATACCTGCCGCTCTAAGCTGGCCTCTTCGTTCAGGACGGGAATGGTTACGTCGAAGGTCATTATCTGTTTTTGACTGTTTGGCTGCAAAGATAGTTTTGGCATCGAAACGGGTCGGGGTAGGGGAGATGTGAAAAATAAAAAAAGCCGCCAATTAGATTGACAGCTTTTTTCAAAAAAGGATTTCGATAAAATTTTATCCCTTCATGGCGCCTGGGTTGGCGTCGTTGTAGCGACGGGTAACCTCTGCCCAGTTGATGACATTGAAAAACGCTGCCAGGTAATCGCCCCGACGATTTTGATAATTCAGGTAGTAAGCGTGTTCCCATACGTCAACGCCGAGCACTGGAGTGCCTTTTTTGTCGGCAAGATCCATGAGCGGGTTGTCCTGGTTGGGGGTTGAAGTGATGAACAACTTGTCGTTGCTGTCTGCGCAAAGCCATGCCCAGCCGGAGCCAAAGCGCGTTGCCGCCGCTGCCGAGAACTGCTTTTTGAATTCTTCGAAAGAACCGAAGTCTCTGTTGATGGCCTTATGGATGTTCATTTGAGGAGAAGGCTCGCCGCCGCCGTCGGGAGACATGATTTCCCAAAACAGGCTGTGGTTATAAAATCCACCGCCGTTGTTGCGCACTGCTGCGGGGTATTTGGATACGATTGCCAGGATGTCCTCAATTTTTTTGCCTTCGAGGTCTGTGCCTTCGATAGCTGCATTGAGATTGTTGGTGTAGCCTGCGTGGTGTTTGCCGTGGTGGATTTCCATAGTACGAGCGTCAATGTGAGGTTCCAGCGCATTGAAGGCGTAAGGGAGGGCAGGAAGTTGAAATGCCATATTGCTTTGAAATTTAATTTGTGCAGCCTGCAATTGACAGTTGGCTGGTTTTTTTGAAATGAAAAAAAGAAAAAAGGGACAACTGTAAACTGCGGTAACTGCGAGATTGAAAAGAATTGCCATACGAGGCATCGGATTTACAACCAAAAAACAGGACAATTGGATTTTTGTTTAATTCTATCGCCGTACAATTTGCAGTGGCATTTACCATGGGCAAAACCTAAATTATAGTCTAATTTAGCGCCGTTTGGTTTAACGCGACTGGAAAAACAGGCGCACCACAGGCCGCCCGCTTTTCTGTTCTTTAATTTTTTAAAAAATGAAATACCGTCAGGAAAAAGACTCGCTCGGCATCGTGGAAGTACCCGAGGATGCCTACTGGGCAGCGCAGACCCAGCGCTCCTATCACAATTTTAAAATCGGTGGCCACCGCATGCCGTCCGAAATCATCCGGGCATTTGCCATTTTGAAAAAGGCGGCTGCCATGACCAATCACGACTTGGGAGTTTTACCCGAGGGAAAAATGAACCTTATAACTAAGGTGTGCGATGAAATATTAGCTGGAAAACTGGCCGACCAGTTCCCTTTGGTGGTCTGGCAAACTGGCAGCGGCACGCAGTCCAACATGAACGTCAACGAGGTGGTTGCCAATCGCGGACACGTGCTCAGCGGCGGCAAGCTGACCGACGCCAAAAAAGCGCTTCACCCCAACGACGATGTGAACAAATCGCAATCCTCGAACGACACCTTCCCAACGGCCATGCACATTGCCGCCTATCAGATTTTGGCTGAAGCGACCATTCCAGGTATTGAAGCGTTGCGGGATACGCTCAAAGCCAAGTCCAAAAAATTCATGAAAATCGTGAAGATTGGCCGCACCCACCTGATGGATGCCACTCCGCTCACATTGGGCCAGGAGTTGTCCGGCTATGCGGCTCAGCTCGACCAGGGACTGAAGGCCGTCAAAAACACCCTTCCGCATCTGGCTCAACTGGCGCTGGGCGGCACCGCTGTCGGCACGGGGCTGAATACGCCTGCCGGCTACGCCAAAAAAGTGGCTGAAAAAATCGCCGAACTGACGGGGCTTCCATTCGTCACGGCGCCTAATAAATTTGAATCGCTGGCCGCTCACGACGCCATCGTCGAATCGCATGGAGCATTGAAAACGGTGGCTGTCTCTCTTTTCAAAATCGCCAACGATATCCGTCTGCTAGCCAGCGGCCCCCGTTGCGGCATTGGCGAAATTACCATTCCGGCCAACGAGCCAGGCTCTAGTATCATGCCCGGCAAGGTGAATCCCACTCAAAGCGAGGCCATGACGATGGCCATGGCGCAAGTGTTAGGCAACGACGTGGCTATCAATGTCGGCGGTATGCACGGGCAGTTTGAGTTGAATGTGTTCAAGCCGGTGATGATTTTCAACTTCCTGATGTCGGCCCGACTCATCGGCGACGCCTGCCTCAGCTTCAATGAGCACTGCGCTACCGGTATAGAACCAAACCTGCCCCGCATCAAACACAACCTCGACAATTCTCTGATGTTAGTCACGGCGCTGAACACGCATATCGGCTATGACAACGCCGCAACGATTGCCAAGAAGGCCCATAAAGATGGCTCTACCCTGAAACAGGCGGCTCTCGAACTTGGACTTTTAACCGAAAAACAGTTCGACGAATGGGTCAGGCCGGAGGATATGGTGGGCGCACTGAAAAAATAATTTTCTCAAAAAATGAGAGAAATTATTCAATAGCTGGCGAGCCGGATTGAATCTCCGGCAGTTTGCGCCTGCTGAGTTTTGAAATAGATAGAAGGAGGGCGACCTAAACGACTGCGCTGTTTTCTTGGAAGTAGAATGGGTTTTTTAAGCCGCCCTTTTCCCTTTCTTTTTTTGTTCCAAATGGAGAGGCCTCGTTGAACTCATACCTTTTGAAAATAATCATTTAAAAAAATAAAAAGCTACTTGCGAATTGTTAGGCGAATACCTAACTTGACGGCGATATATCTCTTAAACAGGATACAGACGAAAGGAATGAAGCAAGAGCGATTTTTTCAATACCTAGAATACGAAAAAAGGTTTTCAAAACACACCCTACGAGCCTACCAAAACGACCTGAAGCAATTCTTTGATTTTATAGAAAAGGTCTATAGCCTCTCGGCGCCTTCCCAAATTCAGGATATTCACATCCGCTCCTGGATGGTAGATTTGGTGGAAAGAAAGAACGCGACCCGCACCATTGTCCGCAAACTTTCCTGCTTAAAAACCTGGTTTAATTTTCTCCTTGTTCGGGGCGAGATTGCGGGAAATCCAATGCTCAAAATTGTGGCGCCCAAAGTCAAAAAGCGGCTCCCTGTTTTTGTCAATGAAAAGAACATGGCGTTTTTGTTCAGCGAAGTGGAGTTTGGCGAAGACTTTGCCGGCGTGCGCGACCGATTAGTCATGGACATGCTTTACTGCACGGGCATGAGGCGCGCAGAGCTGGCGGGAGTAAAAATCCAGGATATTGATTTTTCAAAAAATGAAATCAAAGTATTGGGAAAGGGAAATAAAGAGCGACTGATTCCTATCGCCTCGCATTTAATTAATTCCATAGAGCAATATGTAGCCTCCAGAAAGGCGACGTTTCCGTCTGCGGACAGCCCTCAATTATTTTTAGATAAAAATGGAAAGCCCCTGAATGACGGTAGAATTTACACCATTGTGAAGCGATATCTGTCTCTCGTGACCACGCTGGAATATCGGGGGCCTCACGTATTGCGGCACACCTTTGCCACGCACCTGCTAAATAATGGCGCCGATTTGAAGTCCATTCAGGAACTGTTGGGGCATAGCAGCCTGGCGGCCACCCAGGTTTATGCGCATAATTCCGTAGAAAAACTAAAGAAGATTTATGAACAGGCTCACCCTAAGGCGAAACTTCCACCTTCGTCCCAATGAAGTTTTTACCTAAAGCCTGAATAAATGGGACCAAACGAAACATATTTTCTAACCGTTTAAATTGACGTCTATGAAAGTTCACACAGAATCAGTACAGTTCAAAGCAGATCAGAAGTTGATTGACTTTATTGAACAAAAGATGAGTAAGCTAGACATCTATTTTGATCGAATCATTGATGTGAATGTAAAATTAAAGCTGGAAAACTCCGGCCAGGTAAGGGACAAAGTGGCGGAAATCTGCCTGAACGTGCCGGGTCAGAGTCTTTTTGCCAAAGAGATTAATAAGACCTTCGAGCAGTCTGTTGACAATGCTACGGAGAATCTGCGCAGGCAGTTGAGCCGGTATAAGGAAAAGTTGAGGGCGCATAACAACGCATAAAAAATTAGCGCATTAAAAAGGGGGCTTGTTCTGATTCAGAGCAAGCCTCTTTTAATTGGGGACGGACATAAATCTAAAACCTCTTTAAAAACATTTAGAAAAATAAAAATTTGGCCTTTCCCCGATGTAGCCCTTTTTCTATTCAGTATAGTGGAATTTGAAAGACGGTACATTTTTTAAAGACCTGAGCCTTCTATATTTTTGATATATTGAAAGGGTTTATCCAATTGATTTAGCGTGGAAATCCAAGATAAAGAGCTGAACTTTCTATAAAAAAAACCGTTATTACAAGGCTCATACATCAACCAAATCTTCTACCTTTGGGCCTTCCAAAAAAAAAGGGCAAATACAGGATTCAAAATTTTCTTTTTTTGTCAAAACTTCTATCTTTGCGGGCGCTTTTTGAGAGCCTGTCCCGTTAGGGCTGTTTTGGATGTAGGGAGTTTAAGTTCATTGAATAAAAATATATTTATAAGCCAGTGTAGCTCAGTTGGTAGAGCAGCTGATTTGTAATCAGCTGGTCGGGGGTTCGAGTCCCTCCACTGGCTCGGATAGAGAGGATTTTGGATTTCATGATACAGGCTTGCAGTTTCAATGCGGCGCCTGAATTCAGCAATCCAATGTTCAAATCCGTAAAAACTTGACTTCTGGGAGTGCGCCGAAGTTGGAGAGTCGGGGCAGACTGTAAATCTGTTGTCGTACGGCTGAGTAGGTTCGAATCCTACCACTCCCACCAGAATTCCGACCTGTTTAGATGAGCAATGGTTCTTTTAGAGGAGCATTAATTGTCTGACGGGTTTTTGATATTTTGAAACGCGGAAGTAGCTCAGTTGGTAGAGCATCAGCCTTCCAAGCTGAGGGTCGCGAGTTCGAGCCTCGT